>CAZIGP010000349.1:0-5583 GCA_964538425.1 uncultured Pirellulales bacterium
GTAATCAGCAATAGCTTTGTCAAAATCTCCTTTTTGTCCCCACAGAAATCCACGTTGGCCGATGATCAAATCCGATTCACCGGCTAATCGAGCTGCTTCTTCGAGGTCGGCAATCGCTTTTTCGTACTCTTTTTTGCCCAAATAAATCTGTGAACGCGCGCGATAATAACGATGGTCGTCGGGATGGTTTTTTACAAGATAGTTTAAATCCTCCAATGCCGCATCAAGATCTCCAATTGCGGCCATGACCCGGCTACGGGCCTCGCGCAATTCCATATTGTCGAGATCCTCTTGTACTAGTCGATTCAGAGGTTCTACTGCATCCTTCGGCATCGCCGTGTCAGCGGATGCAACCCAGCCTTGCTTTCCAGAGGTAACTCCAAGAAATCCATCTTTGATTTCTTCCACTCGTAAAAAAGTTCCGGGTGGCAACTTTTTTACCAGTACGCCGTCGGCTTCCATTTGAGTTTCACGAATGACGACAACAAGATCGCCAGGCTTGATTTCTTCGGCGTCAGCAATCGAGATAAGTGCCTGCCCTGCGGCCATCAAGAAAAAAATAAGTCGGCTCATGGGTTTAGTGCCCTGAAGCTAAAGGGCCATAAAATGGGAGCATCAATTTTTAGTAATAACCCGAAGATTTGTCCCAAATTATCAAAGACTATCGTGTATGGTCAAACTTGCCTAAGGCAAACACCTTACAAAACAGTCAATCAATGGGCGAAACATTTAGTAACTTGGCCGGTTTAAAGGAATAGGCCTTCGGCCGGTTGATTTCTTTGGATGACATAGCTTTCCCTGGCGGCTACAATAAAGGAATTGGAAGGCGGTTTATGCGGCCTTCCCCACGCCTGCCCGATCCTCACTCACCGGGGCTTTGTCCCGCCTTCACCACGGATACGATCCGCAGTTGTTCATGAGTATTGCCAGTTCCGCATCGAAGGTTCGGCACTTGCCGGGAGTTCGCATCTTCCGGCTATTGGGGCCTTTGTTAGTACTGGTAGCAGTGATTGGCGTAAGCATTTTTATCGTGCGGCCAATGCTGCTCAGTAGCGGCAATGAAGACTCTGCAAACGTCTTGGTGCAGAAAGTTGTTCGGGGAGACTTCGAGCATAATGTCATCGAACCTGGCGAACTCGAAAGCTCAAACAATGTCGAAGTGCGTTGCGAAGTTGAAGCTCGTAATTTGTCCGGGACGGTAATCCTTGAAATCGTACCGAATGGCAGCAAGGTAGAAGTCGACGACTTTCTGATTCGTTTCGATTCTTCTGCCTTGGAGCAAGAACGCAATCAACAGCAAATTACTGTCAATGATGCCAAAGCTTTAGTGATCCAGTCGAAAACAGCTTACGATACTGCGATCATTTCGAAGCAAGAATATGTCGAAGGCACATTCAAGCAGGAAGAACAATTGCTGCTTGGCGAATTATTTGTCGCAGAAGAAAACCTGCGGCGTGCCGATGAATACGCCCGCTATAGCGAGCGGCTTGCGGCCAAAGGGTATGTAACTTCCGATCAAGTCGAGGCAGACAAGTTTGCCGTCGACAAGGCTCGAAACGATGTGGCCGCAGTTAATACGAAGCTCAAGGTGTTACGAGAGTACACCAAAGCCAAGATGCTCAAAACGCTCGATGCTGCCATCGAAACGGCCAAAGGCAAGCTCGAATCCGACGAATACACGCTTAAATTGGCGGAAGAAAAACTGGCGCACGTCAAAACCCAAATTGCCAAGTGTGTCGTCAAATCGCCTGCGGCTGGCAAAGTAGTTTATGCGAATCGGACGGACCGTCGTGGCGGTTCCGAAGTCATTATTGAAGAGGGCGCAATTATCCGTGAACGACAACCCGTGTTGCGCCTGCCCGACCTAAACAACATGCAGGTGCTCGCCAAGATTAACGAAAATCGCGTCAGTTACATCCGTAAGGACATGAAGGCAATCGTTCGCATCGATGCATTCCCTGGGATGGAACTTTCTGGTCACGTGGTTCGTGTCGACGAATATCCCGTACCGCCAGGCTGGTTCAACCAAAATGTTAAGCAATATGCCACCTACATTGCACTCGATGAAGTGCCCGATGTCATTCGTCCTGGTCTAACTGCACAGGTTGAAATTAATGTCGATCGGATTTCTGATGCATTAAAAGTTCCTGTGCAAGCGGTGTTTGAGCGAAACGACGAATATTACTGCATGGTGCGTAACCACAACGGCATCGAACCACGGTGGCTCGACATCGGGCAAACCAACGATCATGAAGTGCTCATTCGCAACGGCATCAAAGAGGGTGAAGAGGTATTACTCAATCCCGAAGAATATTTGGTCGATGCAGAGCTTCCGAAAGCACCGGTTGGATATTGGCAGCAACATCCCCGGTACGAAGGTTTGGTGCGACGTTCCAGCAGCGAACTTTCGCCGACCTCGGCGAACCCTTCTTCTGATAAAGGCTTGCCTTCTGCCAATGGAGTTGGCGAACCTAAAGCGAGCGAAGCCAATAATTCGAAATCTAAAAATTCTTTCGCTCAATTTGATCCTGATGGCGATGGAATTGTGGTGCTAGCCGATCTTCCTGCCGATCGCCGCGAGCGACTGGTCTTTGCTGATTCCGATGGCGATGGCAAGCTCACACGTGTGGAAATGGCTGCGGTGGCCTCTCGACGCGCTGCTGGAGGAGACGGCGTTAGTAGTAAACAAGGCCAACGGCAAGCTGCTGTTGGAGCTGCGCCATGAGATGGGCTGCCCGCGTCGAAAACATCACCAAAGAATACGTGCTGGGTGGCGAGGTTGTCCACGCCGTGCGCGGCATCACTCTGGAAGTGCCTGAGGGAGATTATGTTGCCATCATGGGCCCCTCTGGCTCTGGCAAGTCGACGTTCTTGAATCTATTAGGTTGCCTCGATCGTCCCACTTCCGGACGTTACTTTTTGGGAGGCGACGATGTGGCTCAGATGGACGACGATCAGCTTTCTGAAATTCGAGCCACCCGCATCGGATTTATCTTTCAAGCGTATAATCTTATTCAGCAATACACGGTCCTGGAAAATATTCAGGTACCATTGGAATATGGCCGCGGAATGACGATCGAAGATCACCAGCGGGTGCAAGAATTAGCCAAACTTGTTGGGTTAGGAGAACGGCTTCAACATCGCCCTACACAACTGTCCGGTGGTCAGCAGCAGCGAGTTGCCATTGCCCGTAGCCTAGTTAATGATCCGTATTTTGTTTTGGCCGATGAGCCGACCGGTAATCTTGATTCTAAAACATCAGAAGAGATTTTAGCATTGCTCGATCGACTAAACCGCGCCGGTAAAACAATCATCATGGTCACACATGAAAACGACGTTGCCGAACACGCTCGGCGAATTGTCCGCTTACGTGATGGAGTAATCCAGTTAGACCAGCGGATTCGAAGTGATTGATTAGTTTCCCTGCCAACAAAAGGGTTATTCTTCCTCCCATTGTGATGTCAGCCACATGCTTGGTCTTTTGAAAATGCTGAAAGTTGGCACAAAAAGCCTCACGCTGCATCCATTGCGGTCGTTGCTTACCGTGCTTGGCATTTTCATCGGCGTGGCAAGCGTTGTTTGGCTTTTAGCGATTGGCGAAGGCATTAGTATCAAAGCGCGAGAGCAAATCGAGGGTCTCGGAGCTGATAATATCATCGTGCGTTCGCTCAAACCCCCTCCAGAAACAACTTCAGGCTCAAACGGTCCATTACCCTATGGTTTGACTCGTGATGATTACGCACTGTTGAGCAGCCTTCCAACCGTGGAACGCGCCATCCGAATTCGAGAAATTCGCCGACAGTTTCGTTACGGGCGGGATGGAAATAACGCCTCAAGTTCGGGCTCGGCGAGAGCTTACGGCAAAGTAGATGGCCGGCTTGTCGGATGCACTCCAGAATATGACGAGGTAACCCAATTAAAAGTCGATCGTGGGCATTTTATTACACAAGCCGAGATGCTCAACGAAACCAATGTCTGCGTCTTGGCCGCGGGAACCGCCGAACGGTTATTTCGCTACGAAGATCCGATTGGAAAATCAATTCATGTCGATGAAGATTACTATCGCGTGGTAGGTGTGATGAAAGAGCGAACAGCCTCAGCAGGAATTGGTGGTTCGCTCGCCGCACAAGATTTCGACAACGACGTATACATTCCCATTACTACGCTTTGGAAGCGTATCGGTGACGCGGTTGTCACTCGTCGCGCGGGTTCGATGGAAGGCGAGATTGTCCAGCTCAGCCAAATTACCTTGCGTGTGAATGATGTTGAGAATGTGCTAGAGACAGCGAAAGCGGTTGAGGCGTCGTTAAAACTGAAGCACAAAAATGATGATTATACCGTTGTAGTTCCCCTGGAATTACTCGAACAAGCCAAAACGACGCGGCTCATGTTCATCGTGTTTATGGGGATCATTGCCGCCATTTCTTTGCTTGTTGGCGGAATCGGCATCATGAATATCATGTTGGCCACGGTAACCGAGCGCACTCGTGAAATTGGCATCCGGCGTGCTTTGGGCGCGAAACGTCGCGACATTACGCGCCAGTTTCTCGTGGAAACGGTATTGCTTTCGGTCGTCGGCGGATTAACAGGTATCCTGGGTGGCCTCACTTGCCGGCCGCTCGTGAATTGGGGACGTTCACTGCTCGAATCAGCATTTCCTGCCGCGATGCAAAATTTGCCCGAAGTGGTACGCGACGTGGCTCCGGTCGTTGTCCCCTGGTCGATACCGCTGGCCTTCAGTATCTCCATGGCGGTAGGCGTGGTTTTCGGGCTATATCCCGCAATGCGCGCCGCCGCGATGGATCCTATCGAAGCCTTGCGACACGAATGATTGTACCGGCCGTCAAAGCTTCACTTAGACGAATTTTGTTATGCCCGGCATGGCCACCGGCGCTACAGGAAACGGACCAAATTCGTACTTCGGCGGCGTGAGGTCTTCCTGAGAATTCATCGCTTGCTC
Organism: uncultured Pirellulales bacterium; assembly: GCA_964538425.1. Classification (GTDB taxonomy): domain Bacteria; phylum Planctomycetota; class Planctomycetia; order Pirellulales; family JADZDJ01; genus JADZDJ01. The sequence continues at coordinate 4,961 of CAZIGP010000349.1, forward strand.
CCAGGTGATTTTAGTTCCGGTGTAACCGGCCATACGTGCCATAATGGCCATTAAATTGCTGCGGATCATGTACGTGCCGTTGTTGATCGGCTTACCAGCGCGGATAGCAGCAAACATTTCGTCGTGCTCTTGCTGATACATGCTGGGGTACTTGGCACGATGCTTCCAGGGGTTTTTACCGTTGATTTCATGCTTGTGCATTTGTGTTTCGCAAATACCTTCCGTACCGATGAAAGTGTCGGTTACATTGCGCTCGATGCCATCGATCTGACAGCAGTTCGAAAATAATCGCGTGCCATCGGCGTAGTCGAATACCGACGCAAAATGGTCGAACATATTGCCGTAATCTTCACCACGCAACAATTGTCGACCGCCCATGGCGGTTACACTAACCGGTGGTTCGTCATGCATTGCCCATGCTGCTTTGTCGAGACTATGAATATGTTGCTCGCAAATATGATCACCCGAAAGCCAGGTGAAGTATTGCCAGTTGCGTAATTGAAACGTCATGTCGTCCCAATCGGAATGACGGCTCTCGTGCTTGAGTGGATAAGTATTATAGGCCACATGCATCGTCACAATTTTTCCGATTTGGCCGTCGTTCATCCGTTGCATCGTTTCTC
>CAZIGP010000350.1:0-5572 GCA_964538425.1 uncultured Pirellulales bacterium
TTCCGTTGATAAAGTCAATGGCATACTGCGCGATGCCTCGAGCCTGGTTTGTATCTGCTGGCAGAGTAACGAATTCACTCAAGGCCTAACTCCGTATAAGAATTCTAGAGATTCATCCATCACTGGGGCAGCCTGTGCCCAAGCTTATCGCGTTTTGTAGCAATATAGCGAGCATTATGCTCATGCACTTCCGGCAGGATTGGCACTTGATCGATTACTTGCAAATCAAAGCCGCCGTAGATAAACGCATCTGTTTTCTTCGGATTGTTTGTTAACAACCGCACTTTTGAAAGTCCTAAGTCTTTGAGCAGTTGAATGCCGACGCCATAGTCCCGCACGTCGGCTTTATAGCCTAGCGCCAAGTTGGCTTCAACCGTATCAAGTCCTTGATCTTGCAATTGGTAAGCTTTGATTTTTTCAATTAACCCAATGCCTCGACCTTCTTGTGGCAAATAAACTAACACACCCGTTCCTTCGCGGGCAATCATGTCGAGTGCCATGTGTAATTGGTCGCCACAATCGCACCGCAGCGAGTCGAGTACATCTCCAGTAAAACATGAGGAATGCAATCGAACTAATGGAGCGGCTGTTTTAGACAAATCGCCCATGGTCAGCACCACAGGCTGCTGCGATTCATACTTTACGCCGTAAGCAATAAGCTTGAATTGACCATGCATGGTCGGTAAATCGGCTTCGGCAATCCGGAAGACTAGTTTTTCTCGCGTGAGTCGGTAGCGGATCAGTTCTTCGATCGAAATGATGTGCAAATCATATTTTTTGGCCAGTGCAAACAATTCCTTACGCCCCGCCCGATCTCCCTGGTCGTCAAGAATTTCGCACAGCACTCCGGCAGGCGCAAGTTCGGCAAGCCGCGCGAGGTCGACTCCTGCCTCCGTGTGCCCGGCGCGGCGCAATACGCCACCTTCTTTTGCTACCAAGGCGCATAAATGCCCAGGCCGCACGAAATCATTAGGTTTGCTTGTCGGGTCAACGATCGCTTGAATCGTCGTTGCTCGTTCCTGGGCTGTGATCCCAGTACGTGAAGTTCGATGATCCACGGGCACGGTAAAGGCTGTTCCTAAGGGGGCTGAGTTGGCCTCGCACATTTGGGGCAGCTTCAGCCGCTCAGCTACGTCTGGCAAAATTGGCATGCAAAGTTGGCCACGGCCTTCGCGAATCATAAAATTGACGATTTCAGGTGTTACCTTTTCGGCAGCACAAATAAAATCGCCTTCGTTTTCACGATCCTCGGCATCGACTACGATAATTACTTCGCCACGGCGAATCGCGGCAACCGCATCTTCAATAGAAGAAAAAAGGGTGTTCAAACAAAGCTCCGGGGTATGAGCAAGCCGTATTTAATTGCTTAGAGGAATGTCAGCGGCTTCTGAATATCATTATAGATGGTTTTTGATGGCCGCCGAGATGGTAGGCTTTATTATTCCGCTTTTAACAAAGCGAAGATAGTAAGCAAAATTGAGGTTAGCATACTATTATATCCAGCGATTAACGTCCTGCGTCCCGCCAAAATCGATACAACCATGCTCGATCGCGAAGAATACGTTGAACAGGCCTATCTTTTTCGAGCGCTCGGCGATCGTATGCGCCAAAACATGGCCATGCAGGATTTGCTAAAGTGGATCAAAGAAGAAATTCTTTCGACGACGCGGCTGCCCATGGCGATGGACTACCTGGCCAGCGAATTGAAGCACGGCGGCGTTTTTGCGCCTGCAATGGCCAAATTGAGTCATTATTTTACTCCATTCCAAACCTATGTGGTGGCCGAAGCAGAGAACGAACGTGGTAAGTTCGATATTGGCATCGCACTAAAAATTCTTCAGCAAGAAGCTGAATACCGTACGAAAGAGCCGACGCCTCAAGGAATATTTTTATATCAATTTGAATGCCTCAGTCGTAATCGCTTGGGATACGACCGTGGTCTGGAAGCCATCGCTGGAGATCCCATCTTCGACGACAATTGGCGAGAGTGGATTCTCATGGTGCGCCGCCAGATTGGACTGATCGATATTGCTGATATGATCTACGTGCGCAGCGAACAATACTCGCTCGATTGCCGCCGACAAGGGCGTGATGACGCTACTGGTGAAAAGCCCATGCTATTCGGTGCTAAAGAAGGCCGCATTGCATTGGCCAATCGACACAAAGATCCGCTATTGCTTTTTGCAGCACTTCATCGGCAGCTTGGCTACCCGACAGTTCCTAAACCAGAGCCGATCGATCAAACCCCTGAAATTTTGCCGGCTCTTTCTCGCCGCATGGAACGACTTGAAACACGACTAAAATTGCTTGAAGAGGAACAAAAAGGCGGAATCGACATCACTAAGTTCTACAATCAAGCACCAAAGTCAGACGGGACAGGTTAGATTTTAAGGCATCTGAAAAAGCTTAAAGCTAATTTCAGGCCAACTCGAACTTGCACGCCTGTTTCGCTGTCAGGTAAAATAAATCTTCCCACCTGGCCCGAATCCCACCGATATATGCCGTTTCTTTGGCGCCACTTTAAAAGCTCGCAATTTGTCCGCTTTTTTGCGGTTCCGGGTCGTAGTGTTGAAATAGGCATTCGCAAATTACTAAGTCGCTACCTCCATTATGCAACCTGCTTGGTTACAGGTGTCTTGCTGGCCGCATTCGCAGCGCCAGCTTTTGGAGACGATGCGGAATCATTGCCTGATTACAAAAAAGATATTCAACCACTATTAGCGAAGTATTGTTACGACTGTCACGGCAATGGCGAAAAATCCGGAGAAGTGGCGTTCGATAATTTAAAAGTTGTCGAAACCGAAAACAATAAATCGGTTGTCCCTGGCACTCCGGAATTGTGGTGGAAAGCGTTACGAAATGTGCGAGCAGGATTAATGCCAGCCCAAGGTAGTCCGCAGCCAAAAGCCGAAGAACTTCAATTGCTAGAGCGATGGATCAAATTCGTCGCCTTGAAAATCGACCCTAAAAATCCAGATCCAGGGCACGTCACCATTCGACGATTGAACCGAAATGAATATCGCCGCACGATCCAGGAGTTGATGAATTTCTCGTTCAAAGCAGAAGATGAATTACCACCTGATGATACAGGCTACGGGTTCGATAACATCGGCGAGGTGCTTTCGATTTCCCCGCTACTGATGGAAAAATACATGCAAGCGGCAGAAAAAATTGTGGCAGACGCGGTGCCCACACGGCCGCCAGAAAACTCCTCTGACGATTCGGATTGGAAAGCTTACCGCCGCTTTTTCTCCAAAGATCAGCCACCCGCGTCACAAGAGGATCGAGCTGAGTATGTCAAAGAACTATTGGCAAAATTCACGCGCCAAGCATTTCGACGGCCAGTGGATGAAGCCACGATCGACCGATTGCAGAAATTTGCCGAAGCGGTCGATCTTCAGCCCGGCAAGCGATTCGAAGAAGGAATTGCCCAGGCCATGGTTGCCGTGCTCGCTTCGCCGCGATTTCTGTTTCGTGTGGAAGAACCTCAGCGGCAAAACGACTCTGAAAATGCAGTCGATTATCCGCTAATCGATGAGCACTCTTTGGCATCCCGTCTTTCATATTTCTTGTGGGTCAACATGCCCAATCAAGAATTGCTAAAGCTGGCAGAACAAGGTGAACTGCGAAAGAATCTACGTCACCAAGTCGAGCGGATGATGAAAAATGAACGATTCGAATATTTCAGCAAATACTTTGTTGGCCAATGGCTGCAGTCTCGAGATGTGATAGGCATAGCGATCGATCCTCGTGCGATTGCTGCTCGCGAAGACGCAGAAGCTCGCGAGATATTGGCAAAGATCAGAGAAAATCGACGTCAAGATGGCGACGTCAAAGAACGGCGACGTTTGCGCGGGCTATTAGAGAAGCGTTCGCCAGCAGAGCTAACCGGAGCACTTCGTAACGCGATGCGCCATGAAACAGAAATGGCGTTTGCCCATATAGTCAAAGAAGATCGCAGCGTTTTGGAGTTGCTCGATGCCAATTACACATTTGTTAATGACATCTTGGCAGAACATTATGGATTACCTGCCGTCGAAGGGCACGATATGCGGCGGGTAGAACTGCCACCCAATAGTCCGCGCGGAGGAGTGCTTACTCAGGGCACGATGCTGGTAGTTACGTCGAATCCCACACGCACGTCGCCAGTAAAACGAGGGTTATTTATTCTCGACAATATTTTAGGCATCCCTCCACCTCCACCCCCGCCAAATATTCCTGCGCTTGAAGCTGCGAAGAAAGAGGGTGGCGAGCGTGAACTTTCAATGCGCGAATTGATGGAAGTTCATCGCAATAAACCGCTATGCAATTCATGTCATTCGCGAATGGACCCTCTCGGACTGGGATTGGAAAACTTCAATGCTATGGGTAAATGGCGTGAATCTGACCTTGGCGTACCTGTAGATCCTTCTGGCGAATTGGTGACAGGAGAGCAATTTAAGGACGTTCGAGAGCTTAAGAAGATTTTGGTTAATCATCATCGGTTGGATTTTTACTGCTGTTTGACCGAAAAACTGCTAACTTATGCTCTCGGACGGGGTTTAACTTACCAGGATGTGCATACGGTCGATATAATCGTTGATAGGCTAGAACGTAGCGGCGGTCGATTCTCGGAACTGTTGTTTGGGGTCATTGAATCGGTGCCGTTCCAAAAACAACGTGCTATGCATACCGCAAATGGATCGCCCACTAGTCCGATCGGTGCATTGATGCACTGATTTCCCGCCTTGATTTTGGAGACGCATTGATGGCCAATCGCCAATCGCTAAATCGTAAAAGCGTTGCTGTTAGAAATGGCAGTTTGAGCCGTAGGAATTTTTTGCGTGGCATGGGTGCTTGCCTGGCACTGCCGGCATTCGAATCAATGCTGCCATCCGCTGTCCGAGCAGCATCGATGCCTTCCGAAGCATTGGCAACGACGGCAAGCGGGGCTCCGTTGCGAATGGCGTTTCTTTATATCCCCAATGGGGTGATTCAAGATACTTGGTGGCCGAAGGGCGACATCAAGGATTTTGAATTGAATGAAACGATGAAGCCGTTGGAATCGCTAAAGCAACATATCCAAGTGTTTGCAGGGCTCGATCATTTGAACGCAACTGGTGGCCCAGATGGTCCTGGAGATCATGCTCGAGCTAACGCTACTTTTCTTACGGGCGTGCGCGTCAGAAAAACGGCTGGAGCTGATATTCACGCAGGCGTGTCTATCGATCAGGTAGCAGCAAACCAAATCGGAAATCTAACAAGATTTCCCTCACTTGAATTATCATGCGAGGCGGCTCGACGTTCTGGAAGCTGTGATTCAGGATATTCGTGTGCCTACCAATACAATCTTGCTTGGAGTTCTCCGGCGACACCCCTTTCACCGGAAGCGAACCCACGAATGGCATTTGAACGGCTGTTTGGGGGTGGTTCTGCCGAAGAACGCAAAACAAATTTCAAACTACGGCAGAAACATGCCCGCTCGATCTTAGATTTCGTCGTGGAAGATGCAGAAATTTTACAACGCAGATTGTCAGGACGCGATCGAAACAAACTCGATGAATATTTAACGAGCGTTCGCCAAATCGAGAAA
>CAZIGP010000351.1:0-225 GCA_964538425.1 uncultured Pirellulales bacterium
GCGGATCAATGTACGTGCTTGGGTTCCGTCCGCCAAGCAGGCTAATTGAGCTATTTTTCGGCTACTGAGAGGTTCTTTCGTCAAAAAAAGCATTGCCTCTACCCTCGCCATGTCGGGCGTTCGCCAGTGAGGTCCCTCGCCACGCTTAACTTGTTGCGCCGCTTGAGGTAAGGAACGAAACTGCCAAAGACGCTCAAATCCACGTCCAGCGGTATTGCTTAGTTT
>CAZIGP010000351.1:235-5527 GCA_964538425.1 uncultured Pirellulales bacterium
GGCGAGACAAAAACATGGGGCTAAAGCAATGGCATTAAGATAGATAACTTGAAACACTCAAGTGATGATCCATTCGGTCGGCCAGATTCGCTTCAAGTTAAGCCGTCACAAAGACTAATGGCAAGCCCAAGATCCGGAAGAGGCGTTCGAAATAGCAGATTTCAATCTCTCACCGTAAGAGGTTACCGCTATTGAACCGCTTGTTTTTGCCACTGTTCTACTTGCCGCAGCACATCTTCCATCGCCCGCCAGGGATCTTGATCCACCGCTTCAAAATGTCGATTTACGCCTACATTGCCGCCAATCGCCATGCGGCAAGCGAACCGATAGCGTTCATTCTGTGGTCCCCAGGTTTCGAGCACGTAGTGGGTTGCTCCCAATTCACGGAGACGAGTTTCCGCTAAGCGGAATTTATTATCATTAGGCGGCTCATTTTGGTGTGATCCCAGTGATGTAGCTTGGGAAGGTTTTCCAGGTTCGGTCGCCAAATCTGTGGCGATTGGACGAGAATCGATAGGGGCCTGAAATGCTTCGGGACGAGACGCGGCTGCTGGCCAATCTGCAGGTGGCTTCATTTGAGCCGTCGCCGGAGTCGACATCCCGACATTTATGATTGGCGAAGGAGATACAGTTTCAACCGTCGGCGGCTGAGATGTGGGATTCAGCGTTGTCGGATTAACAGGAGATATCGGATTGGCAGGCGAACTGGCCGCCGCAGGTGCAGCGCGATAAGGGGCTGTTTCAGCAAATGGGTTATTTGACAGGTTGTTATTTGGTGGTGCCGTAGCATTTGCCGTGGTATTACTTATGCCTGTTGCTGGAGGGGAGGGAGTAGGAGTTGCGTTCCCATTTTTGGGCTGCTCTGTCAATTGAACCGACAGACGCCCATCGATGAGCCCTTTGATTACTTCGGGCAGATCTTTGCCAAAAATAGCCAAGAGCGGCACGCTGATCAGAAAGACCAGCATGATTAATGCACGAAACGCTATGGCGGTCGATGATGGCATCGGCCGGCGGCTCCCTCCGAGTCATCCGCAAACCGTACGGCGCCATCCTTGGCGGTCGCATTTCTGGGTCGGTTCACGGGGAGGCGGAGAGTAACAGAATCAACAAAGCGACACAATGGCAGAATGAAGGCCGACTGCTCGCCGGGCCAGAAGGCACGTTGTTAAAGGGAGGAAGGGAAGCGGGGAGAATGGGAAAGGTGGCTCTTTCAAACGTTTTCCCCTCTTTCCTTCCTTTCTAGGGGTTCTTTTAAAGCCCCTTGCTGTCAGGGTGCTATCGGCGATACTAGCGCGTAGGATGATGCGTTATTTCCACCCGCACGCGAGGTCGGCCAACGACCAACTCATACTGGTAAGCACCCACTAACTTAGCGAGGTTCGATCATGGTACGTTCAGGCGCAGTAACATTCAAAGGCAAGCCGCTAACTTTGGCGGGCGAGGCGGTAAAAACTGGCGCCCCGGCTCCCGATTTTACTTTGCATGCTTTTGAAGGTGGCGAACTCAAAACGATTCGCCCTGCCGATTTGAAAGGTAAACCGACGATTATCAGTGTCGTTCCGTCGTTGGATACGCCGGTTTGCCAAAAACAAACAAAAAAATTTAGCGAAGAACTTGGCGCGATGGGGGACAAGATCAACGCGCTCACGGTGAGCCTCGATCTGCCGTTTGCCATGAATCGCTTTTGTGGTGCGGAAAGCATCAAATGCCTTCGCAGTGCCAGCGATTATCAAGATCGCAGTTTCGGCAAGAATTGGGGTATGTTGATCGAAGAATTAAAAATTCTCGCCCGCGGCACCTTTGTGCTCGATAAGGATGGCAAAGTTGTCTATGCCGAACAAGTGAAGGAAGTCGCCGAAGAACCGAACTACGACGGAGCCCTGAAAGCTCTCAAGTCACTGCTTTAAAAAGCATTAATTATTCAAAGGTGGCATGCCTTAAGTTTGTGCGAAGGGTGTGTTTGTATTCTTTGCTCACTCCTTTGGCAGAGGGTTGGGGCATGTCATCTATTGCCGTTATGCGCAAATGGCGCTCCAATGTCGAACAAACCAGCGGGCCGGGCGCTGACGAACTTCGGTGGGAATCTGCAAATCCGTCCGCGGCACATTGCAACGCCGCGTTCGGAACCGGAGCTTCTCGAATTGCTTGCCCAGTATTGTGGCCGAAAAATTCGCGTCGTCGGTCGACTACATTCTTGGAGTGAGGCCCCGACGACAAACGACGTGCTGATTGATCTGCGGCACTTTGATCATGTGACAGTGCAACAAACCGCTGATGGTTTTGTTGCGGATGTCGGCGGCGGTTGTCAGATCAAACGATTGCTTGCTGAACTATCGAGACAGGCAGAAGCGACGCTGCCTTCGCTAGGATTAATTACCGAGCAAACCATTGCCGGGGCGATTTCTACAGCTACTCATGGCTCGGGCAAGCATTGCTTATCGCATTATGTCACTGAGGTTCGGCTGGCGACGTATGATTCGCAAACGGGACAGCCGACGGTTTGCACGATTTCTAGCGGTACCCAACTACAAGCGGCACGATGCTCGATTGGCTGTTTAGGTGTGATTGTTTCCGTAAAAATTGCTTGTCGGCAGGCGTACAAAATCGAAGAGCACGTTCGCTACTATTCAACGCTGGAAGAAGTGTTGGCCGCCGAGCGCGAATACCCATTACAACAATTTTTTATCCTGCCGTGGGCATGGAAATTCATCGGGCAACATCGGCGCGAGATCGATGCACCACGCAGTCGACTGGCCCGGATCTACCGGCTTTATTGGTTTGTCGCGATTGATCTTGGTTTACATCTTATTCTGAAATTTCTCGTTCAACTTTGTCACGCCCGTCGCGGAGTGAAGTTTTTCTACCGTCACTTGTTGTCGCTGTTTGTAGTCCGCAATTGGTGCGTGGTGGACGATTCCAGCAAGATGCTGATTATGGAACACGAACTGTTCCGCCATATTGAAATTGAAGTTTTTGTTAAACAGGCGAATTTGTCAGCCGCGATTGCATTTGTGAAAGAAATCCTCGAATGCTTTGCTGGGAATGTAGAGGCTGTTTCTGCACCGACTCGGCAACAACTTGAACGAATCGGTCTGCTCGACACATTATATAAGGCTGCTGGAACTTACTTGCATCACTATGCGATATGTATCCGACGCGTTCTCGCAGACGATACATTGATGGCCATGTCCAGTGGTGGCGGCGAATCATATTATGCCATTAGCTTCATCAGTTATGCACGACCGAGTCAGCGTGCAAGTTTTTTTAATTTCGCACAATTTCTAGCTGCCAGTATGGCTGCTCTTTTTGATGTTCGCCCGCATTGGGGTAAGGTTTGCCCTTTGGATCGTGAACAAATCGAGCGGCTTTACCCACACTTGCCAGAATTTCGGGCCGTTTGTCAGCAGCTCGATCCGGCAGGAGTTTTCCAAAATGGTTGGACATCTAGCCGATTGTTTCCAGCCAGTTAGCTGTTAGACGAGTCTAGATTTGCCGTGATTTGTGCAATCTTGCGCGGCTCGCCTTCCTGCGAGCTATCTTTGGATAGGCTTATTCAATAACTCATTTGGAATCCACCATGTCTACCGATACCTCCAGTTCTTCCACAACAACGAAGTCTTGGATTTCATTCGCAATCATGTTTGTGGCCGGTGTGGCAGGCGGAGTTGTTGTACTCACATGGCTGGCGTCGACCAACGGCGCAGCGAAAACCTCGATCTCGAATAACTCGGATGTTGTTTCCAGCAATCAAATTGAAACGTCCTCAAGTACGGCCGAGCTTCAAGAGCTTCGCTTGCTGCGAGAAGAAGTCGAACAACTTCGCGCGGCAGCGCACATGAATGTTGCTCATGAATCCGCTAATAATTTTAGTGCTTCTGCTCAAACAATCGCACAACAGCCATCGGCCAGTGCATCATCTTCGGTCGGACAGAGAACGCTTGCTTACTGGAACGAATTGAACAGCATCATGTCTCGCGAGGCAGCAATGCGCGCTGCGCCGCCACAAATTACAGCAGGCAATGCGATGTCGTTTGTTTCAGGTCGCACGGGTGCGTTTGAGTTTGCGTCATCCGCTATCCAGCAATTGAGTACCAAAGGCGTCGATCCAAAAGCAGTTAATTTAGGTCGCCAGATTGCAGCCTGGTATCGACAAGGAATCGCCAACAGCCGTAGCGCAGAGTCATTGTTGGGCTCAGGTGATATTGCGGCTCGCCAAGGCGCGGCCGGTCAAGGTTGGAGTGCTGCCGAGAAACAGCACCGGGAACAATGTCTTGCCATTAACCAGCGAGGTGAACAATTGCGGCAAGAGCTGACACGAAAATATGGACTGTCGTTTCCGGCATTACAGTAGCTTCTATTCTGCACAATCGGAGCCTGTAAGGGCTTTTTGCTCAATCGGCGTAGAAAGGCCGATTCTTTTGGGTGACAGCAATTCACCGATGCGATTGAAATGAGGCTGGGTAGTTCTTCTGTGTTATTCCTCGCGCCTCTTTCCAGTGGGATTGTCGCCAGGATACACTCAATGTTGTTGGGATTAATTTCTACCTTCAACAGCTTGCCAGCGCCATCGGAACAATTTGCGCCAGCACCAGAAGAGGCATGCTTAATCGCAAGAATTCACTGCAGAAGTGGAATTCAACCGGTCGTGTTTCCGGTTCAGGGGCTCGCGCTGTTTGCGCACACGGGTGGCTGGCAATCTTCGTGCTGGCCTTTTTGATGATTCCTGGCTGCAGCGGATGCAACGACGAGCCGATGAGTGAAGAGGCCAAAGCGGCTGAGAAAGCAAAACTTGAAGCCCAGAAAAAAGAAAAGCTCAAACCAGACTTTGAGCCTCCTAAGCTTACGGTTGTTCCACAAAAGACCAGTGAAGCAGCGATTCGTCCGGTGAAGCCTGGTCATTGGATTGCAGCCATCGAGGAAATAAAAGCCAACAATTCTGATTTTGTCGGCCAGCTTTATGCCGAAGTGCGAGAATCGGGCACCGGCAAAGTGCTCGATTTAGAACGGACGCCACATAAATTGGCCATCGTGCGACCCGCGCCATTGCCAAAAGGACAAGCAAAGTTTTTTGAAATGATGTTTTTGGTGCCCGGCAATGCACCCAAAGCTTGGTTAGCTACAGAACTGCGCAGCCGCGGTGGTGGTCCGGTTACTTCGCCAGGCCCGGAACCGCTTTCAATCCTTCGCGCGCACCAATACAACATGGTGATCCTGGCGTCTGAGGGAGATCGCTATCGGCGGCTCGATTCGATGGATTTTGTTCGCGCGCCGCACATCGATGGACCGTTG
>CAZIGP010000352.1:0-5524 GCA_964538425.1 uncultured Pirellulales bacterium
GCCAAAAAACCGTGCGGCTGTTCCGCCAGTTGCTGGCAAACCGCAAACGTGGCTGGAGATTCAACCACTCGCCGCTATTCCTCGAATTTCTGCAAGGCAATTTTGACTTGGAATGTACGCCGTGGGGTAACCCTACGTACAACATCTTCGGCTGGCAAAAGCCGTGCTACCTGCTTGACGAAGGCTACGTGCAAACGTTTCAAGAATTGCTCGACACCACCGACTGGAATGCTTACGGCCGCGCCAGCGGAAACAGCCGTTGCCAAGATTGCATGGTCCACTGCGGCTACGAACCCTCCGCCGTCAACGCCACCTTCGGTTCACTGCGAGGCATGTTTGGCGCTGCCCGTTCTATGTTCTTCGGCTCGAAGAAGCACAGCGCCACCAATGCTGACGACTCATCCGACAACGATCATTGTGGCGGCCACAAAAATTCTCTGCTGCCGGTCATCACGCCCCAGCCGTCCGGCTGCCGCTCTGGAAGCTGCGGCGAAAAACAACTCGTGCCGACGATCTCTCTCGTCTCCCGCTCGGCTTAGTGGTGCTCGTCACCTTGAGCATTGCATGCATTCCGATCCGATTTGCCAGCGAAGATGCCCGGTACGGTTAGAATTGCTTTGTGCAGGCGCACGAGCGGGATCTACGACCTAACACTGGCAAAGATTGATTGTGGCCGAAAGGGGCCTTACCGGACGAGAAGTATTGCACGGCAAAATTCGGGTTGTTGCGTATTGCAGGCCATTCTGCTATCTTTTGATTATCACTGATTAATCAGATAATCTCGCCGTCAAGCATGGACAGATGCTTGCTTGTTGTAGAGAGGGGAAGCCCACCATCGGTGGAAAGCGCGAGATGAACGACTTAACCAACGGCGAGCTTGCTTGTGCAACAGGAGAACTTGCTGGCAATAACTATTCGTGGAGGTGACAATAACTTCATCATTGCCGCCATTTAATTGGCGTATCGTGCTGCGCGTCGCTCGACAGGGTTCGAATCTTACTCATTTGATGTCTTAGCTGTCTTTAATTACTTCGCGAAAAAATTCCAGCAACTCAAAAAGTAATGAATCCAGATCCATTTCTCGGTGTATTCCTGCATGCTCTGGGTGGGCTGATGTCGGCATCGTTCTACGTGCCTTATCGTAGCGTTAGGAAATGGTCGTGGGAAAGTTATTGGTTGGCAGGCGGCATTTTTAGTTGGATTATCGCGCCGTGGACATTGGCTGCAATCACGGTGCCCGACTTGCTGAAGGTCGTCCGAGATGCTCCGCCGTCGAGCCTGCTGTGGTGCTATATCTTCGGCATCGGCTGGGGCATCGGCGGATTAGGTTTCGGTCTGACAATGCGGTATCTCGGATTTTCGCTGGGCAACGCCATCGCTTTGGGATTCTGTGCCGCGTTTGGCACACTGCTGCCTCCAATTTTCAGCGGCGAAATTCACTCCATATTGGCAAGCTACGCAGGTCATGTGATCTTGTTGGGAGTGGCCGTGTGCTTAGGTGGCATTGTCGGTAGCGGGTTGGCTGGCATCTCGAAAGAACGCGAAATGTCTGCCCGAGAAAAGACCGTCTCCATCAAAGAATTCAATTTTCCACGAGGCGTATTTGTCGCTGTTGTTACAGGAATTATGAGTGCGTGCATGTCCTACGGTCTTGTCGCTGGTCGGCCCATTGCCGCGCTGGCGAAGACCCTTGGCACATCGCACTTGTGGCAAAATGTTCCGGTATTTGCGGTGATCTTAGCGGGAGGCTTTACGACAAATTTTGTGCTGTGCGTGGTCCTCCATGTGCGTAATCGATCTGTTGGAGATTATTTCAACACCAAAGCCCCTTTGCCGCTTAATTACCTGCTTGTGGCCATGGGAGGCACGATCTGGTATTTGCAGCTTATGTTTTATGGGATGGGTACAACGCAAATGGGTCCATATGATTTTTCAAGCTGGACCCTACATATGGCCACCATTATGATCTTTGGCACAATGTGGGGTTTTGCGTTAGGTGAGTGGAAAGGCAGCAGTGCGCGAACCCTATCATTAATTGGCATCGGTCTATTAACACTCATCGCCTCAACGATCATCGTAGGGTATGGGAACTACCTATCTATCAACGTCACACCAACCTCGAGTGTCGTCTCAACGCATTGACCTGGCAGATCGTCCTGAAGTCACCTGCCAAACATCATCTGCCTTCATCAGATTATGGTGTATTAGCAGTTCGATCTAGAATTTCTTTCTGCTCTGAGAACTCGCTTGTGTCTGAAATCCTGCATTCGGGGAAAAGTGCTGTGATTTGAGCAAGGCATTTTCGACCTTATAAAGAATTCTGCAATTGAGGATTTACAAATTGCTCAGCGTTTAGCGAGCGATCCACATTCTCAAGTCCCTGGTCAGGGCAAATTGGCATTGCAGGCAATTAAACATCTTTCACAAAATAAATAGTCGAATGTGATTTTTCCACCATGCAAAACCTCCTCAAATTTGGCGTTCAACTTCCGCAAGGGGTATACTTTCGAGAAAGAAAAGAGAACCGCCGGTACTGGCATCGCTACCGAAGTTTACTCCAAAAACGCAGCAATAACTCCGTATAAAAATCAATAAATTGGTTTCGCATGAATCAACTTTGGAAAGCTCAAATCGTGTTGTTGCTCGCCGTCGGATCAATGGCATCCACCGGGCGTTTCGCAGCCGCTAGCGAACGAGCTAAATCGTTGCGTGAATCGCTGAAGGAAGCCGACCGGATCGTTGTAGAAGATGTGAATCGGCACTTGCGAGAAACGGCGAATGCCGATCTGCACCCGTTCGAAATCGCCGGCGCTGAAAAAATTGCTAAACTCGTTTCGCAGTTCAATTTCAATGATGCCAAAAGTGGGTTTCATTGCATGTGCGATGGCGACTTCACTGTCACGTTCTACAAAGGAAAAAAATGGCTCGGTACGCTTAGCTATCATCATGCCCGCAGCCTTCGCTGGAACGATAAAAAATGGGAAGGAGATTCGTTGTTCACTCCTGAATCGGCCAAAGCGTGGCGCGAGTGGTTCAATGCTCAAGGAGATGCGCGATTCGAAAAGCAGTATCAGGAATTTATCAAAGAAGCCAATCGTCGTCGGGCAATTCACGAAAAGTTCCTCACACTGTTTCCCGAGCAGGCTGCCGAGATTTTTGCCGAAGCGAGTACCAGCGTCGTTACCGCTGTTCCAGACGATGGAGCGGTCCCGCCCGGCGAAAAGCTTTCGCCCGCAGCCAAAAAACTAATTGCTCTTTTTCCTGACAAGACAAAACTCGGTCTGGCAGTGGCCAACGGATTAGGAGAACTCTGTTTGCTCGACCAACAAGAAGGCTCCTGGTCGATGGCTACTTCCCGCGAGCAGCTCGCGCTTGAGTGTGTCAAAAATCTTAACGCGGCAGAGTTCGCAGCCGTTTTGGAATCTCAGGACGACACAATACTTCTGGGCGCCGCGCGTTTGTTTTTTTTCGAGCGGCTTGCGGATGTTCTTCCTAACGACAAACGCGGTCCACAAGCTGCCAGGTTGTGTGAAGTCGTTTTGCGCCTCGACCAAAGTGACAATGCCGATAATGCGATACGAGCGTTAGGCCGCTTTCCATGTGCTGAGACCACCACACTGCTCGAGCGGCTCGCAGCAAGTGAAATTGTCGTTAAGCAGTCGAAAAGCCCGTACAAAGATGAACCGATGCCTCAAGCCGCCGCCTGCTTACTCCTAGCGCGCGCGGGCTCCAACAATGTCGGCAAGCTGATTAAGAAAGTCGAAGCTTCGCCCAAGCTCGACAAAATGGACAAGGCCGCATTACAAGTGGCGCGCTCGTTCAATGGTGAGGGAGGCATTTTGGACAAATCGGTGTTCGAAGTTTCCTCATACGCCGTCGGTTTTGGTGCTCTGGCCACATTAGAAAAAGAGCGTACCAAGGCGGCGCTCGATGCAATAATCGAAGGAGGAACCGAGCATCCGTGGGCGGCCGTGCAGGAAGAAGCTATCTTAACCGTTCAGCGGATGACAGGGCAGAAATGGTGCAAAGACGAAAAACGAGAACGAGCAAGCTGGTATTGCGACGAAGTCCAAGAGTGGTGGAATAAAAACCGCGAGTCATTTCAATTCCCGGCCACGAATGAGTCAAAATAGGAATATGTGTGTTGGAAATTGAAGCTTCATAGACTCCAGTAAGTCAGATCGTCGAAGGATGGTTCGTGCGGCTTTAATGGGCTGCATTGCTTCTGCCTCTTCATGGATGTCAATCTGCACAAATTCAAGAAATAAAGGTCTCATTTTTTGATTTGTGTTCGATAGTCTGTTAGATCGGTCCTTTCTTTGGCGGTTGGTACAACATAAAACTGGCTTAGTCGAATTGGCTCTTCGCCGAGTAGTCTGAGCGACCAAGGAAAGTCTGCTTACGGGTTTGGCATAATCAGATACTCGTAGGCGTGGCAACTGATAGGAAATGAACACGGAATTCTATTCGGTGGTTACTGGCATCCTGCACGTATCCAGCTTTAAAGAATCCAAATCGCTGCTGCATTCAGCAAAATCAATGCTGTAGAATAACGCCGCCATGCAAAACCTCCTCCTCGACGACGTCCAATATGCTACCGAAGAAACTGATTTGGGCACTTGGTGGCGGTTTGTTTATCCCAACGGGCAACTTTTCGCCGAGTTTGTTTCGCATCGGCAATTGTTCGGGTTACCGCTCGTGCATTACACCTACGGCCGCTGTCCCGAGACGGGCAAGCGTGTCGTAGCCAAAGGGATCGTCGCCATCGGGCGGTTGGCAGTGGGCGTGTTCGCATTAGGACAGGCTTCGCTTGGACTCATCGCCATCGGACAGCTTGGGCTTGGTTTGCTTTTTGGTTTTGGCCAGGCAACAACCGGCGCGGTCTGCATTGGCCAGCTTGCGATCGGTTTGGTGTTTGGTGCCGGTCAAGTTGCCACGGGTTACATCGCCATCGGCCAGATCGGTATCGGTCATTATGTGCTGGCTCAAATCGGCATCGGCACGCACGTCATCGACATGCGACAAGTCTCGCCGGTTGCCAAGCAATTTTTTGAGGGGCTCATGTTTTGGAAAGCTTAAAAGGAGTTTTTTCTATGGCACTTACAGCGGATGCGGTGATCGATGCTTTCTGGCAGTCGGCGGAAGAACTTGCGGACGAAGTGGCTCCTCACCACTTGCAACGATTGTTGGCGGGCATGTGTCGCCGGCTGCTGGAGATCGATTCCTCCGAACGACTACTCGATGAACTCGATCAGTGCCAGGTGGCCGCAAAGATGTTCGATCAATTGCTCGGCGGCGAGAATGTTCCGCTGGCGTACAGCTACAGCTCGAGTGGCGACGGCCTTGTAGAACTGGCCACTTTCAATGCCGAACAGACCGAGGCGGGCGAATCGGGAACGATCATTGGCAAGCCCGGCACAAAAATTTGCTTCGACGAAGCAGAAGCCCGCCGCGCCGTCGAGATCTTAAGCACGATGTTCCCACATGCGAAACGTCCCGTATGAACAGGAAGTAGGTTCCGCAG
>CAZIGP010000353.1:0-5508 GCA_964538425.1 uncultured Pirellulales bacterium
TGCTACGCCAAGTGCATCAAGCTATCGCGCGAAAGCGAACCAGAAATTTACGACGCCATTCGCTTCGGCACGGTGCTGGAAAACGTCACCTTCGATTCTGAAACGCGCGCTGTCGATTTCGACGATGCCAGCATTACCGAAAACACGCGCGCGGCCTATCCTATTGAGTTCATCGAAAACGCTAAAGTCCCGTGCGTCGGCGGCCATCCGCGGAACATTATTTTCCTCACCTGCGATGCTTTCGGCGTTATTCCACCTGTCAGCAAACTGAACCCTGAGCAGGCGATGTATCACTTCCTCAGCGGTTACACCGCTCGCGTGGCCGGTACTGAAATGGGCGTGAAAGAACCGCAGGTGGCTTTCTCAGCCTGCTACAGTGCCGCCTTCTTGGTGCGACATCCCACCGTTTACGCCAAGCTGCTTGCCGATCGCTTACGAAAGCACAATGCCCAGGCATGGCTTGTGAATACCGGCTGGTCGGGCGGCGCCTACGGTACCGGCTCTCGCATGAAGCTTGCTTATACGCGCGCCATGATCGATGCCATTCATGATGGCTCACTCAAAAGCGCAGCCACCGAGCGCGACGCGCACTTCAAGCTGGATTACTGCACCCGCTGCCCTGGTGTGCCCGATGAAATCTTGCAACCTGCCGCCGCCTGGAAAGATAAATCTGCTTACGAAGCTACTGCCAAAAAACTGGCCGGCCTGTTTCGCGAAAATTTTTCGAAATACGCCGAAGCGGCTGGCCCTGAAGTCCAAGCGGCTGGGCCTTAACAATAAAAGCCGCGGGCAGCGACGGACCAGAATTCGATCTTGTTACTCGCGTCTCCATGTATTCGAGATGTTGTCTCGAGACCTTGCCTGATCTACGACTGCTGCATAAGAATAAACGCATGCACAAACATTCAAACGAACCATTTGCTAACCATTGTCTGTTTACGAAAGGTTTTAGCCATGACGCCACGAATTTCATTCGCTGCTTTCCTGGTCGTTAACTTTTTCTTACAAACCGCCCGTGCTGAATCTTGCTGGCCACAATTTCATGGCCCTGGTGGAACGGGAATTGCAGAAAATGAAAAACCTCCGGTGGAACTTGGCCCCGAAAAAAACGTGAAATGGAAAGTGCCTGCACCCAGCGGTTTCTCATCACCGATTGTTGTCGACGATAAACTCGTGCTCACCGCCTTCGATGACGGCAAGCTTTACACGATTGCTTACAATCGCGCCGATGGTAGCGAAGTTTGGCGAAAAGAAGCTCCCGCCAAAGAGATTGAAAAATTCCATCGCACCGAAGGGAGCCCCGCGGCATCGACCTGCTGCACCGATGGCAAACGAATCGTTTCCTACTTTGGCTCGTGTGGGCTCTTTTGCTACGACCTTGCGGGCAACGAGCTTTGGAACTATCCGTTGCCCGTCGCAGTCACTCCCGGCAATTTTGGCACGGGCGTTTCACCCGTGATTGCGGATGGCGTCGTGGTGCTATTGCGCGACGAATTGAAGGATCCGCAAATTATCGCCATTGATGCAACAAG
The DNA here is from genome assembly GCA_964538425.1 of uncultured Pirellulales bacterium. GTDB lineage: Bacteria > Planctomycetota > Planctomycetia > Pirellulales > JADZDJ01 > JADZDJ01. The sequence goes on from CAZIGP010000353.1 coordinate 1,533, forward strand.
CGGAAAAGAAAAATGGAAAATGCCGCGCAGCTCGCGCTCTGGTTATAGCACGCCCACCATTTGGGACACGCCGTCTGGAAAACAAATTGCCGCGGCAGGCTACGGCCAAATGATCGGTTACAACCTGTCCGACGGCAAAGAAGCGTGGAATGTTCCCGGCATGCCTGCTGCTTGCTGCACATCCGCCACCACGTCCGATGGCTTGCTGCTATTTGCCGGTTGGTCGCCGGGTGACATCGAAACAGAAGATCCCGAAATGAAAATGCCGGAGTTCGCTGACCAGCTCAAAATGTTTGATAAAGACAAAAATGGCGAGATCGCCAAAGAGGAAACCGCAGGTACGTTCATGGCTGATTTCTTCGACGGCATGGACTTCGACAAAAGTGGCACACTCACTCAATCGGATGCCGACGCGATGAAGAAATTTCTTGCGGGATCTAAGAATAGTGCTTTCGCGCTGAAACCTGGTGGTAGCGGAGACCTCACGAAATCGCACATGCTGTGGAAAAAGATCAAAGGCTTGCCTTATGTCCCCTCGGCGATCGCTTACCGCGGCCAATACTTGCTGGTGAAAGATGGCGGCATCGTCACCGCTTACGATATTAAAACCGGCAAAGATTTATTCGGCTCGCAACGCGTCGCTCCGGGCAAATACTACGCTTCGCCTGTCGCTGCTGGTGGAAACATTTATCTCACATCCCTCGAAGACGGCGCCGTAACCGTGCTTAAAGGAGGCGCGCCCAAACCCGAGGTCATCGCCAAAAACCCACCCCTCGGCGAACGCGTCGCCGCCACACCAGCAATCGCCGACGATACCATCTACATCCGCACCGCAAGCCACCTCTACGCGTTCAGCGAAAAGAATTGATTGGATAAGCCGACATGTCGAACATCAATTGGGTTTGCTTCAATTGCCGAGTGGCAAGGCGCCGAGCTGGGAAATGCCCAGAATGCGGCAGAGAATTTGTCGATCTTGGTCGCAAAATTGCCGTACCATCGAAATCAAATGAACGCGCTTGGAAATTAATGCAAATTAAATTTCGCCAGTGGCGTTTTGGCCTTTTAGAAGCACACCATAAGTCACAAGTAAAACGAAAGCACCGGCTAGAGCGTCAAATTGCGATGTTGAAAACTAAATCACGTGGGGAAGGAACTGCAAAGCTTATCCGCAGTCTTGAAATCGAATTAGCGGATCTGTAAGCGGCAAATCAATCTTCGGCCAGCCGCCAAACACAGCTAGAAAACTGTGTCACAAAAATTATCTTCTCTGCACCTCAGCGTCTCTGCAATCCACTCGGTCGCTAGCTCGCCGCTTTCAATTCTGCCAAGTGCTGTGCCGTGCCCACCAGCCGATCCCAGTTGGCATGAATATATTCCGGTGGCCCGCCGATTTGCGCGACGACTTGAGCCACGGTTTCCGTCGGCACCATCTCAATCGCATCCCAAGGACAAACCTTCAAGTCGTAAGGGTTCGATTTTTTGCCAGGAATATGCACGCACACTTCGCAGCCCACGCAACGCTCTAGATCAATTTGGCAGAAGCTTTGCAAATTATGGAACTGATCGAACTGTTGAATCTTCACAATGCAGTCGACCGGGCAGACTTCCAGACACGCCTCACAACCTGTGCAGTTGTCGGCATTAATGACCGCCAGCTCCTTCGGCAGCTTCTTGCGTGGACCTTGCTTTGCCATAACTCCAAACCGTCAAAATTGCGGGGTGAAGGGCGACATTGTGACGAATTTCACAATGTAATCATATACCGAAATCGGTTGCCGGCCAACTGCTGGATAAGGCAATTTCGACCGATATTTCGAAGAATAAAACCTTAAAAGATAGGAAAATCCAACAAACCCAGATAAACGCAGATGAAATCTGGTGAACACAGATCAAAAGAATAGCGGCCAAATTACGACAAGTCTCCTCATAACAAGTCTCCGACCACAACTCTATTTGCTGCTATCTGTGTTCATCCTTTTTATCTGATCTCATCTGTGTTCTTTAGATATCCCTATTAAATCACTTCTCCGCGGATCAAGTCGTCGAACGTCTGACGCGCGCGAATGAGTTTGGCCTTGCCATCTCGAACAAGCACCTCGGCTGCCAGTGGTTTGCTGTTGTAGTTACTGCCCATCACAAAACCATAAGAGCCGGCAACTTCGATCACAAGCAGTTCGCCGATCTCCGCCGCAGGCAATGGCCTTGAGCAGACGAAGCCCCCTTCTTCCTGCGTAAAAATATCGCCCGATTCACACAACGGGCCGCCAACCACCACGTTATTCAGCGCACGATCTTTTCCATCACCAGATTTCGGCACGATCGACATGGGATGATAAGCCCCGTACAAAATCGGCCGCGCTAAGTTATTGAAGCCGGCATCCACCAGATAGAACGAATTCTCTCCCATCCGCTTTACGGCACGAATCTCGGTGATCAAGTAACCCGACTCCGCCGACAAATACCTTCCCGGTTCAATCTCCAGCGAAATCTTATGGCCGAATGCGTCTTCCAATTTTTTGCGTGTCGCATCCCACAACTTGAAGTACGCCGGTAAATCCACGTACGACTGTTCTGCGCGATAGGGCACCGGCAAACCACCGCCAGCACTAATATTGGTAATCGTGCGTCCCACTTCGCGCGCCGCTTTTTCCATTGCATCGCACACATGCTTCAAATGTTCCAAGTCGGTCCCCGAACCAATATGCATGTGTAAACCAGAAATGCCCAAGCCATGCGCATCGGCACGTCGCAAGCAATCGGCCAAGTCGCCATGCCAAATGCCGTGCTTCGATTGCTCACCCCCGGTGTTCGTCTTACGGCTATGCCCATGACCAAAACCAGGGTTGATCCGCAGCGTGATGTGCCGTCCCGGCGCACGTTCACCCAGTTGATCGATCATGTCAGCCGAACCGCAGTTGGTGTGAATATCATGCTTCACCACCAGTTCGAGCGTTTCGCGATCAAAAATATCGGCCGTATAAACCAGCGGCGGAGGCGCTTTCGGATCGTCAGCCGACGGTTTGTAACCGGCTTTCATGGCACGCTGAATCTCGCCGGCGCTCACGGCATCGACCATTACCCTTTCGCGCCGCACCAAATCGAGTATCGCCAGATTCGAACATGCCTTTTGGGCATAGCGAATCACATCAAAAATCCGCAGATCGTTAATCCGCTCGCTAATCTTTGCGGCATCATAAACATACACCGGCGTGCCAAATTGTTTGGCCAGCTCGCCGACAGCAATGCCGGCAATTTGCGTTCGAATGGGAGAAAACGTGGGAGCAGTTGGCATGGTGTCTACGACAAAGTCGCTCTCAATCAGGTTCGGTTCATCACGGCAAAGCAAGTTAATCTAGCGCGCGGAAGGCTTCGTGAAAAGGTCCCGCATAACAGCTCCACGCAAGAGCTTAATCGCCTTTACCAAATTCGAGACCTGTACACTACGCTCATCGACATGGCAGAAAGGCATTCTGACGTAGCTAAACGCGATTTGGCCGAGTAAATTAATCTGCAGAAACCGATCGAGTCAGCTTTTAAAGAAGCAGAAATATTTAGGTGAAATAATGTCGGACATTGTTATCTTCCTGCGAGGGGGTGTGTATCAGGGTGCTATAAGCAATCATGAAAACGATCGAATCATGGTTGTCAATTATGATGACGAGATTGAACCGCACCATATCCATAGAGAATTTGAAACAATTCCCGTTGAACAAAAACTTTTCCGCCAAGTTCTTAATGCGACAGAAGAATAGCTCCTCAGCGAGGAAATGTAATGCTGTTGAATATGGTGCAGAGTGCTGCTGAAGGATACAAAAGTGGTTGCCAAATTACCCGTCGAATCTCCGAGCAATGGGCCGCAGACAATTTATTTTGCGCAGCATGCGATAGTAATGTTGTAAACCCTGTCATACCTAACACAAAGGCCATAGATTTTCTCTGCCCAGACTGCTCAGTGGGATATCAGCTCAAAGCAGGA
>CAZIGP010000354.1:0-5508 GCA_964538425.1 uncultured Pirellulales bacterium
GTCGCTGCCCCATTGTGGTTCGTAAGTGCAGAGCGAACCAGGAGCATGCAGCACCCCGGGTGGAATAAGCCAACCTGTACCGCGCATCAAGCGATAAGCCCGCGAAAGATCGATGATGCCATTATCACCTTTGTTCCAATTTTCGAGACACTTGCGAACATCGGCTTTTGTGGTGCCCGGCTCCAAGCCCATGAACGTATACGCAAAATTATTATCGCAGTTGTTGTATTGCGGTGGGAAGTAATAACTCTCGGGCTTTCCTTCCTGGCCGACCAGTTTTGCATCCTTGGCACTCTGGTGCATATGATGCGGGATCGGTCCCATGTTATCGAAAAACTTGGAATAGACTGGCCAACGTTTATATTTGTCGAACATCGTTTTGCCGACGAGACGAGCGCCAGATTCGGCGACCGCGTCTCGCAGTGTAAACCGCTGGCCTTCGAACGCGACATAGCTTAGGCCTTCATCCGGCACACGGCCTTCATTGGCTGCTTCGGTGGTACTGGCAAACCAGCGTTCGTCGATTCCGCCGCGATTTGCTCCGTAGGCATACCAATCATCCGGGTGCAATTTGATACGCTTACCGGGATGCAAAAAGCTCCGCGGCACCCATGTCGGCGTCAGTCGCAGCAAGCCATCGCCGGCATCTAGCGCGCGATCGAGTAACTTGGAAACACTATCTTTCGAAGCAATTTTTGATTGCATGACGGCCACAAAATTCCCCTCAATAGTATGACGAGCAAGTACAACAGCGGCTTGCCAAAAACCCACGAACCGGCATCCCCGGAACCCCTTGTTTTATTCGCATGCGTCAGCAGACGCAAGGAGCAAATCGGCGTAAGATATCCAGCCAATCAAGCAGCGGCTGGAACTAAGAGTAAAATACGAGCAGAGTCGCACCAGTCTGCAATGTCGATCTATTCGCCTAAAGCAAAATTCTTGGCGCGAGTCAAAAAACTAGGCGGCTTAATGGGATTGCGTGTACCACCCCGCACCGATCGTGAAGCAGCAGGCCAGCCAGTATTTGGCAGCCTTGCCAGCGAATTTTTTAAATCGCCGATTTGCTGACGATGAATCATCAACAAATTTGAACCTGGCGCTCGGGCATGAAGCCCTAACTGATCGGCTGGATTTGCACGACCAGCATCATGGCCAATCGCTTTAGGGTCAATTCGCCACAGCTTTCCAGTCCGCTTCGATTGCCGCATTGCGGCGGCTTCAGCAATACCTTTCCTCAGACGCCATAAACCTACGACATCGTCTGTTTTGAGATGGCCGCCGTCATGAATCATTAAAAAGTCACCACGCGATTCTAGCGATTTGGTGGCTATCGTTGCGGCCCAACCTAAAGCTTTGGCGTTCCTATTAACTAAAACTTGAGGGTAGTTACGCGCCAATTCATAGGCGATTTCACACGTGGCGTCTGTCGATCCATCGTCAATAATCAATATTTCAAACCAGTTGGTAAGATCGGGCAAAATTTCAACGACCTGGTGCACGTTGTCATGCAACGTATTCTGCGAATTATGAACCGGTAACAACAGACTTAGCGATGAATTCAATTCGTCCCCTCCGATCCTTTGACAACGGCCCTGCCTCGCTCTTGGACGCCAACTCGAAGCGTTCCGACTTCTAAAATTGCACTTAGATCCCAGCCGAAATTTGTGATCGGAACGACTTCACAAGTTCCATTAACCTTCGATGCAATATCGCATTTAGACGAGAGATAGTGACGAATCCGGTGAGTCGTCACTTATCGAGAAAACCGGCTAGCATGGCCAACCATCAGCTCTAGCTGGAATATTCCTCCAGCTCAAACAGACCGCACCGGGTATGACGATTTTACTGTTCAGTAGTATTATGCGATTCTTCCGTAACAATCGGCTGTTTCATCTCACTAAGCATTTGCAAGACTGCCAGAGGCAAAGCCGCGGGAGACCTCAAAATACCGTGGCGTAAGTGATCCTTTGAGATAAGCCACCAAGCCATGAATGAGTGCATGAAGGCCGCCATAACATCGTGGATTTTACTGTTTAGCGGCTTTTAAATAAAATAGCTCGAAGAATTAGCTGTTTATTCCGTGAGAAAAATCAAATGAAGGCGCGACGATATTGTTTGTTGTTTCTATTTACGGCCATTGCTGAGGTTTCTTCTTTTGGCCAATCCACTCACCTCGATACGGCTCGTGGCGACCGCTTGATCGCCGATTATTTTCGTGCAGAAACCGAGCGTATTTCGGCAAATAGCTTAGCCATTTCCAAGTCCGCAGAGTCCTGGAAAGCCTGCCGCCAAGAAATGCGCAGGCAACTATTCGACATGTTTGGTCTGGACCCTTTACCGGAACGAAATGACCTGAAGCCTGTAGTCACAGGCACGACTGAAAAAGATGGCATCCTGGTTGAAAATCTTCATTTTCAGTCGCTCCCCGGACTGTATGTAACCGGCAACCTATATCGCCCTAAGGAGTGACAAAACCTTTGCCAACGGTGCTATATGTTTGCGGTCATAGTGGTGTCAAAAAAGGCGAGGTTAGCTTCGGTAACAAATGCGCCTATTCGCATCATGGCACTTGGTTTGCCCGCAATGGCTATGTCTGCTTGACGATCGATACCCTTCAATTGGGAGAAATCGAGGGAATCCATCATGGCACTCGAAAATTTAATCGTTGGTGGTGGATGTGCCGTGGATACACTCCAGCAGGAGTCGAAGCTTGGAACTGTATTAGGTCACTCGATTATCTTGAAACTCGCTCAGAAGTTGATCGCAATTGCATTGGAGTGACAGGCCGTTCGGGTGGCGGAGCCTACAGCTGGTCAATCCTCGGACTTGATGATCGTGTCAAAGCAGCCGCTCCTGTGGCAGGTATCGTCGATTTGCAAAGCTACGTCGTTGATGGTGCCATTGAAGGCCATTGCGACTGCATGTTTTTTAATAATACATACGAGTGGGATTACTCGCAGCTTGCCTCACTAGCAGCGCCACGCCCCGTATTATTATCGAATACGGACAAGGATAATATCTTTCCGCTCGACGGTGTGCTCCGTATTCACGATTATACGTGGCAAGTGTATCGATTTTTCAATCAGGGTGATCACTTCGGATTACAAATTAGTGAAGGACCACACAAGGATATTTCCGAATTGCAAATTGCCGCGTTTCGGTGGATGAATCGATTCCTCAAGAACGAAGACCCGCCGATTGAAATGCCCGCAGCAAAGCTGTTTACCCCTGAGCAATTGCAAGTTTTTAAGGAATTACCTACTGACGAAATCAATACAAAAATCGATGAACAATTCGTGCCCCAGGCTCAAACGCCTGAACTTCCTCAGTCCACGGCTGCATGGACAGAACAGCGAGATCGCTGGATAAAAAAACTTGAGGAGATGTGTTTTCGTGCTTGGCCAAAGGAAAAAGACATTCCGCCGTTGCCATCGTTGGAATTACAAGAGTTGGCCTCTGCCACACACGACGATGTACAACTACAAACTTATGAATTTACGAGTCAATCCAACGTAAAGCTGCCTTTATGGGTTTTCCGGCGTAATGGGGCGAAGCCGTCAGATCCTATTTTGCTTGAAGTGCTTGATCAGAAGCGTTGGCCAGAGTTGCTCGCTTCTGCAAAGCCGACATTTCCTGCTGCATTTGCTAAAGAAAAGTCCACCGGCGATCACCACGATGATAAAAACAGCAGATTTGCCAAAATTCGCCAGCGGCTGATAAACGAAACGTCGACGATCGCTTTTTTTGCTCCTCGTGGCATTGGTCTCACCGTATGGAATACTCAGGGAAGACGAGATGTGGAAATCCGCCGAAGGTTTTTATTGCTAGGGCAAACGCTTGACGGAATGCAAGCTTTTGACATCCGTCGAGCATGCCAAGCTTTGCGATCAATCGAAGGTCAAGAAGACGCGCCGCTACGAATCGAAGCTTATGACCAAATGGCCGGCAACGCACTGTACGCGTCGCTGTTTGAATCGAATATTTCCCAACTCGATCTGCATGGATTGCCTAATTCGCACAATCATGGACCGTACTATCTCAATGTGCTGCGTGTCCTCGATGTGCCACAAGCCTTGGCGATGGCCGTCGAACACAGCAAAGTCAATCTTGATGACAATAACGCGGCTGCCAATTCACCTACCCCCACTGGAACTGCGGTTTGGAATTTTGCACGCGGGCTTCAAAATCACCTAGGCTGGCCTGCAGAGCAACTGGTTCATTCTTCAGGGCCCTGACAACAGATCTTACAGCTAGTCTGCCAACAAGTTATCTAATGGTAACTGCAAGTTGTTAGCAACCACCGACGAATTTGACGAATTGCTATTCTTAAACGATGTAGACGTTGAAACGAAGGTTGGCGAGATCGAGCTGAATCTAAAAACAGTTCTTTCAGGCGTTTTGACGGTTTCCATCATGACCACTTGCCGGTGAACACCATCTTCAATATCCATAAGCTTGCAAGAAACCATTGTTTGGCAGTAGGACATCAAGAGGTTATTCATCGACCCCGCTGGCATCGCGTGATGCAGAGGTTCCATAATATTTTTGAAGATGTTTACCGCGATGCTATTACCGGCTTTAATTCCTTCATCCATGTCAAATCGCCAGTGGATGCCTAGATAAATACGGCTGATGCCGTTTTCCCAGGCGGCTTGACGTAAATCAGTAAATTCCCGCGTAATGATCGGTCGTACCACACCATTGTTGTTGGTTGTAGTGCCGTTGAATTCGTCAGAAGTAAATTCAAACGCTACATGCCGAGTGTCATAAAAATATTCTAAGGTCTTAAACAGCGCCGCCCCAAAAATGGCGTGGCCGGAGACATACGACGGAAATGGCGGAGTGAAGTCGTTGGGGAAAGTTTCGTTGCTGGCCGGCGCGCCTAGAGGCGTCCAGTTGGCAATTGCTTGAGTATCTGAATTACCATCCGTGTCGGCATTTCGAATTCCGACCACCGGTCGCCATAAGTCGTAAGTATATTTCGAGTCCCAGCCCACAATTCCAGCATCCGCCATCGCGACATTCACTAGAGCGAGTAAACGAGCATTTTCGTACTCGGTATTGCCTTGGTTTTCAGCAATGGTTACCGCGATTTGGTTGTAGAGCCGAGGTGGCGCGCACAATCCTTGTGTACCGTCATACGCCCAGAAAATTCCAATCTCGGTTTGCTCTTGAGTGCGTTGTGTCGGTGTCGTGACACCATCTCCGCCATATTTCAAAAGTTCATTAAATGCCTTGGTATACTCCGCACTGTTCATTTTCGGAGGCGGTGGAGGCAGGAACTTATCAGAGTTTTTGATGCCGAAGGTCGTTACATTGCCCCAGTTGGGATCCAGCAAACCTTGCGTCGGGTTAACAGGATCTTTTTGATGATGTCCTGGCAAGTTGACAATTTGGTAGTCAGAAGTGCTATTCATTCCATCTTTTTTGCGGCCATCGATGCATGCCTTCGCCACGGCTTTGCCAACGGCGATGATTTCGATCAGTTCGCCGCCGCCTTCGCCGCCG
>CAZIGP010000355.1:0-5504 GCA_964538425.1 uncultured Pirellulales bacterium
CCATTTACACCTATTGACTAAAACTGCCTCGGCCAATATAAATACATTTGGTTTTATTGTCAAATAATTAATGTTTTAATTATTATTAAATCCAATATGGATTTTCAATTGCCCGCTAAGGGTCGCGGCCCGTGCTCGACATTCTCAACCACTAAGACATCACATGATTCTCGATGATTTGAAAAATTGGCGACGGTACGTGCCCCTCCATCCTGGTTTCGCACATGCGTTCAAGGTCTTACACAGCGTCGACTTAGTCGAGCGAGAGCCAGGTCGCTACATGTTAGACAACCAGCGATTGGCGCTGATCATTGGTAAAGATCAAGGACTAGGTCGTAGCGGAGCTCAGCTTGAAGCGCACCGTCGTTTCATCGACATTCAATTGGTCATCTCAGGCGATGAAAAAATAGGTTGGCGATCGATTTCAAACTGTGAGCAAGTGCGCAATGCTTATTCAGAGGAATATGACGAAATGTTATTCGGCGACATTATCGAAACTTGGCTGAAAGTCCCTCCTGGAAAGTTTGCAATATTTTTCCCCGAAGATGCTCATGCTCCGCTTGCAGGCGTGGGCTCTCTCCATAAAGCGGTAGTCAAAATTGCAATGGACTGGTGAGTCCTCTAAGAATTGCCAGTCTTGCCGAAACACTTCGACCACGAGTCCGTCTTAAATTACTAACTCCGATGAACAGAATAATTACAATCTGTGCTTTGGTAATGCCATTATTTGTCGACTGCGCGATGGTGAAAGCGGAGGTTCGCTCTTACAAGGATCCCGGCTACAGTCGGCTCGGCGTCTACGGTGGCGGCCCCGAAAGCTACTTTGACTACCAATTGTTTAAAATCGATCTTAAAGAATCGGTTCCGAATAAAGTCGAGTTTTGGAAAAGCCTGAAAGAATTATCAGAGCGTGCTCCTAAAAAACAGCTTCATAATATCTTCGTGATTTATTGCGGCGAACGTACAGATCGATTGGAAGATGCAAAAAAACGTGTTGATGCTTGGTTACAACCAGAGCCAATGGCGCCGACCTACCCGGAACTCATTCCTGCAATCTGCATTGGCGAAGAAAACGTATCTTCTCGAGATAAGGTTCTCGACGGGTTGGCACGTCACATTCGTGAGACCTATCACATTCCTGTTTTCCAATGGTATTCAGACCCATTAATACCAAATCCAAATTTAACCGCAGATGGATGGATTTGGGACAGCTACAATCGAGATGAAGTATCGTTTCGAAAGCACCTGCAGAAATTTGCAGCCTTTAAAAAAACGGCCATCTGTATGCCTTGGGCAACCGACCCACACTGGCCTCAATGGGCGCAGTATCCAACCACAGAAGCCTTAATCAATCGAGAATGGCATCAATTTCGAACATGCTGTGAGTTCAATATCTCGTGCGCAGTATTTTCCGTAGGAGGTGCAGGTAATGTAAACGCTTGGCTCGATAGCCAGACGAAAGAGATGGTTATTTTACGAAACTGGCTCCGCAACAAACGGCTAGAAATGCATAGTTATCACCCAGGCCAGTTGCCTTTGCCATCTGCGAACTTCTCCGCCAGGGACAGTGCTGTGCAAGCCGGAGGAGATTCAACTTCGCCCAGCGTTTATCAAGAGAACTTTGACGGATTTGATTGGCTCAGAGACGCTGATGTGCGAGGATTTACTGACCTTCAGTTAACCAGCCGTCCAGAGAAACCCGGATTTCTGCAAACAATAGCGGTAAACAACCGCCGCGCGCACACCTCATTGGTGTACCGCTTTGAATCCTACTTTCCGCTCAAGTCCGTAAAAGTTTCTCTTGCTGGTGCTGCTCCAATTGAGGCTAAGTGCATTAATACTCTAGCGATTGGCATCGATGAATTGGAAACAAATTGGCCTTTGCACGTAAATCAAAAAGGGAATGACGAGATTCGTCTGCTGACACTTCAAGATGACAAAATTGTGAAAGGGCAACATGTATTTTACGTTCGCATTGAAATGCAAAATGATGCCGACCAAGATGGCTTGGCAGGAAATCGCCTGGACCAGTTTCGCGTGGAGTGCATCCATCAGTCCCCACCAAAGGACGCTGCAGGAAAACTAATCGCTGACGAATATGGGAGCCTGAGTTATAGCGACGATTTTGCTCTGCCGCGCTGGCAGCATCTAGGTGAGCTAAATGTCAGCCACAAAAAGTCTGGCGGTTATGGAAAAGATGGTTTTTGGGTTTCTGGTGTCAAAGGCACCACAGCCAGCACGCATTTACTCCAGCGATTTTCAACAGAGGAACCAATCAAACAATTATATATAGACGTAAATTGTTTCGCGGATGAACCAAACCTGGGAGGTAGTGTGTCGTTGCAGTTGGCGCCTCGCGGCCAAGCACCCCAATGGACCGTTACTACGCACGGCGTTCATCAAGGACGCCTACGTCTCGAGGTATCTGGTGATGAATTACAGACTTTGACCGACTTTGATTTACATATCACGCTTAAAAGTAAGTCTGGAGTTGACAGCAACATGCAGCCGTGCGCAAAGGTAGAAAGTATTCAACTCGTCGGCAGTAACCAAGCTGCTACTAAGCAATAAATTGACTGCGAGCTGCTCTATTCTTGTTGATAGAAATCACCCCTTTCATCGTTGGCCGCTGTCTTTGCCACTAATGCACGTGGCCATCGGTTGCAGCAGCTTATCACCCCGTTGATAAACATCTCCTGCTTGCCGGCGAAGCTGACGTAACTGCCGGTTAGTTTCATCACGCCCAATGGTGATATCGGCGCTATTAGGCAACCAATTCATTCCAGCGTCAAGAAATCTTTGAAGTACTTCCGGTTTCAAATCGAGCAGTTTGGTATGCAATCCCACGCCGATTTCGCGCCGACGGCAACGACGCGTAATGTCTTCCACCAACCCCACAAAATCCGGATGGTCGTATTCTGTAGGAATTTCCATCGAAACAGTTAAGTCGTGCGGGCCCAAAAAAACGCCGTCTACACCAGGCACGCTAATGAGCTTTTCCAGGTTTTCCGCAGCTTCGACGCTCTCCACGCCAATAATTACAAAATGATCACGGTTGAATTCATCGAGAAATTGCTGCGTTTTTTCTTTCGGCTGTCGATGGCCACGAAGAATATCGTTCAGAAATTTCCCTTTAATAGGCCGGTATTTTACTGCGCCGACGATGCTTTCAACTTCAGCCACAGTTTCGACGTATGGCGCAACGATCCCTTGCGCTCCGGCATCGATCGCCATTGCTGCCCAATGAGGTTCAGCGCAAGGGATTCTCACAACGGGCGACACATCGTGCGCCGACCAGAACTGACACATCATTGCGGTTTCAGTGCGATCAAGCGGCATGTGTTCGTTGCAAATAAATACAAAATCAAATTCGCAGGCAGTTGCTATTTTGGCAGCAAGTGGGTTTCCTAAGCTACACACGTGCATGCCATAAATGCGATCTCCATGGTGCAGACGTTTACGAATTGTTTCCCCGCGCATGAACTAACCTTTTAATAACAAGTGAAAACCAGTGAATTTGACTTGTAAGACATCTATGGCCACGTAGTTTATGCACCCTGAGTGCAACGCTGCCAAATTTATCTAAACGATTTCCTGCCCTTGACACATTTGCTACATCGTAAGGCTACGGAAGGATGAACCAATTCAAGCTAAGCGTTTGAAACCAACATGTTTTACGGGACCACCAATCCGTTTCTCTGCATCCCCACCATGAATTGCCTCGGCTAGCTCCGCAAAAATGACGTTGGCCGCTGTCAGGTAACGATCGACATGATGTTCTTGATGAGCATACGATGGATAGAATGCCGCACCCGCGAGAATACCGTAATCAAGCATCCGCACAGTCAGCAATGTGATTAAAGCAACGTTATCAGGGTGGTCGATTGCCAAAGATGTCATCGCAGGAGGACCGATGATTTTGAGTGGAACGCCATGTTGTTGGCTAATGGTTTGCAAACCCTCACGCAGAAGTGTACCTATGTGATAAAGATGTGAAGGAACATCGAGCTGGCGAAATTTTCGCAAAGTAGCTAGTGCTGCTGCTGGACCTACGGCTTCTGTCCAGTAAGTGCTGGAAATAAAGGAATTGTGAGCGCCCTGCATTGCTTGAGTGCGGCCGACAACTGCCGCCATAGGATGACCATTGCCCAATGCCTTCGCAAACACAGCAATATCGGGTGCGAGGTGATAACGTAAATGCACACCTCCTAATGCAAGTCGCCAACCTGCTGTAATTTCATCAACGATCAACATGGCTCCCGCACGGTCACACTTTTCACGCACACCTTCTAAAAATCCTGGCTCTGGTTCGACGGTACGAGTCGGCTCCATAACGACGGCTGCCAGGTTGTCACCATACTTTCTAACGATGGCTGAAAGCTCATCGAGTTTGTTATAGGTAAATGGCAAAGCCGTACCCGCCAGTGATATCGGAACGCCAGCAGGAGATAAACCTGGCAACAAGTGGTCGCGAAGTTGATCGACGGTGCCATCACTGGTTCGATTGGCCGCCAAGTACCAATCGTGCCACCCATGGTATCCACAAAAAGCAACGATATTTCGGCCTGTGGCAGCCCTCGCAATACGAACGGCAACCGCCATCGCTTCACCGCCAGTCCGTTGATAACGAACTTGTTGCGCCCAGGGATGCAACTCGATCAACATTTCTGCTAATTCGACTTCATCCGGCGAATTCAGCGAAGACATCGAGCCTTTTTCAACACGTTGCATCACAGCGGCTGTTATGTCGGGATCTGCATACCCGAGCAAACAAGCACCGATGCCGGTGGTCGACATATCGAGATAAGAATTCCCATCCAAGTCGACAATTTCACAGCCTTGAGCCGATCGGTAATAGGCCGGCCACTGGTCAGGAGCAAACATCTCGGGTCGCTTGCCTAGCAATTGGGTGCCACCCGGAATCAATTCCTTCGCTCGTCGATAAAGCTTTTGAGAACGCTTAATAGATCGTTGACTATTGGAAATGGTAGACATATTTGGGGATGCTTAGCAGACAGCCAATAAAAATAACTAGTTTGCTTGCCACCAAACCGATAACCGGCCAGGGCTAGCACGAATCCTTATACTTGCGCCAATCAGCTTTTCTCGATCGAAGCAGGCAGTTCGGGTGAACGCTTTAAGTTAAGCAAGTGTGCCGGCGACATTCGTTGGTTGATTGGATCCCACCCCATCATTTGGTTGGTGCGCCACGATTCATTCGCCATGCACACCGTCGCCACACCAGCCACACCAAATTCCACCGGACAATTGAGCGGAACACCGTTACGCAGGTGCTCATGCAGATTTGTGTGATGCAAATGAATCGATTCTCTGGGCGGCGCATGCTCAGAAGCCAGTTCTTTGCCGTCTTTATCCTTGGCTATCCAGCCTTTGTAAGTGAAATATAATGTTCCGCGATAGCCGCGAATCAAATGCTCAATCCCTACGCGGTTGCTCTGCGTTCCCAACACATATACGGTCATACCGCATGGATATTCGCAAAT
>CAZIGP010000356.1:0-5469 GCA_964538425.1 uncultured Pirellulales bacterium
GTGGCGATAGGCGAGCTCGTGGATGATGCGATCGTGGACGTGGAGAACATCTTCCGTCGCCTGCGGGAAAACAAGCATTCGTCGCACCCCAAGCCGCCGCTACGAGTCGTCTACGAAGCCAGCAGCGAAGTGCGAAACTCCATCGTGTTCAGCACGATTCTGGTCGTCCTGGTGTTTGTGCCGCTGTTCGCGCTGGGCGGTATGGAAGGAAAACTGTTCGTCCCGCTCGGAGTGGCGTACATCGTTTCGATTTTGGCGTCGCTCGTGGTATCGCTGACGGTGACGCCGGTTTTGTCGTATTGGTTGCTGCCCAATGCCCGTTTCATGGAACGGGAGAAAGACAGCATCGTGCTTCGTTTCCTGAAATGGACGGGTGGAATGGCAATTCGGTTCAGTGTGCGACATCCGTGGCCGATCTTGATCGCGGTGCTGGCGGCAGTCAGTTTTAGTGTGTTGACGGTCACGCAACTCGGACGGGATTTTCTGCCGCCGTTCAACGAAGGCACCGTGCAAGTGAATGTCCTCGTGCCGCCTGGGACTTCGCTCGAAGCCTCCAATCAGATCGCCAGCATGGCGGACGAGCGATTGAAAAGCATCCCCGGCGTTGTGGCGATCGGTCGTCGCACCGGCCGGGCCGAGCTTGATGAACACGCGGAAGGCGTCAATGTCTCGGAGACCATTGTCACCTTTGATCCGCACTCAGGACGGAGCCGTGAGGAAGTGCTGGAAGACATCCGCCGGGAATTGGGAGAGATTCCTGGCATTGTGGTGTCCGCCGAGCAACCGCTGCAACATCTGATCTCCCACATGCTGTCCGGCGTGAAAGCCCAGGTCGGGATCAAGCTCTATGGGGACGACCTCACGGTGCTGCGGAACAAAGCCAAGGAAATGGAGGCGGCTATTCGAGGCGTCCCTGGCGTGAAGGACTTGCTCGTGGAGCAACAGGTGGAGATTCCCCAGCTTCAAATCAAAGCACGGCGCGATGAACTGTCGCGATACGGCCTCTCGGTCGAGGATGTCAATGAGTTTGTGGAAACGGCCATGAACGGACGGACGGTCTCAGAAGTGCTGCAAGGCCAGCGGACGTTCGATCTCGTCGTCCGGCTCGACGAATCGTACCGGCAAGACCCTGAATACTTGAAGCGACTCGTCATCAATTTGCCTACCGGCGGCAGCGTTCCACTGGCTGCCGTAGCTGATATTATTGCGGGCAGCGGCCCCAACACGATTAACCGCGAGAACGTCCGTCGTCGGATCATCGTGCAATGCAACACCGCCGGTCGAGATTTAGGTAGTGTCGTGACCGACATTCAGCAGCGATTGCAGCCGATCCAAGCGTCGCTTCCCACCGGCTATTTCATCGAATATGGCGGTCAGTTTGAGAGCCAGAAATCGGCCACGCGGATGATTGGCCTATTGAGCATCGTGTCGCTGGTTTGCATGTTTCTCGCGCTTTATACGTTGTTCCGTTCCGTAAATATGTCGTTGCAAGTTCTGGCTGCTTTGCCGATGGCCGCGATCGGGGCCGTCGCCGCGCTGGTCATCACCGGCCAGTCGCTCACCGTGGCCAGCATGGTTGGGTTTATTTCACTTTCGGGTATCGCCTCTCGGAACGGCATTTTGCTCATCGCTCACTACTTGCATTTAGTCCGCCACGAAGGGGAAACCTTCTCGATTGAAATGATCGAGCGGGCCGGCAAGGAAAGAATTGCGCCGATGTTGATGACGGCACTGACGGCCGGCATCGCGCTGATTCCGCTCGTGCTAGCCGCCGGCGAGCCAGGCAAAGAGATTCTATATCCTGTGGCTACGGTCATCTTGGGCGGATTGATTAGCTCAACGCTCTTGGATTTTTTCGTTCACCCGGCGCTGTTCTGGCTCTTTGGACGCAAGGACGCCGAGAAACAAATGCAAGCGGCTGAATACGACGAGGCTGAAATCCTGCGTCATTGGGAGCCGGCGACATCGCCGGTCGGTTAAGATTTGCGAAATCACGAATATCGGTTCGCAGGTCGAGGACGTACTGCCTATGAACACACCGACATGGGAATCCTTTGTTGTATTCGCCGTGGTGATGTTGGTGGTTATCACCAGTCGCTTTGTAAGTTCAGCGCGCGTGGTCAAAAAGGCGTTGATATATCGACTGCGGCAGTCGAGGACATTGCATGTGGCCGACGATGAGACGGCTCGCAGGATTGAGAAGTCACTCGCGCTTTTGGGCTGCCAAATTCGACTTCGACGGCACGGCGTGCATTTTGATCTCAAGTTTCATTGCCCACAGTGGAAAACTGTCGAATTCGTCGATGTTGACAAAACCAAGGATTGGGAACTATGGATGCAATCGCTGGGTTTCGAGACGCGGTGCCCGCACTGAACCATCGGTTCGGTTGCTGGCGCGGTTGCCTTGTCGGTTCGTCGGCCAATTACCTCCTGCCAAGTGGCGGGCCGCAGGGCAACCTACCGCGTCCTCGAACTAAACCTTGAAATTTTTTTGGGAGAGTTTCAGTACAAACCTTTCATTTGGAGAAGACAGTCATGTTGCGTAAAGATTTTTTGGCGGTCGCTTTATCGCTGACAACCACTTTGGTCTTGGCGGGATGCGGCAAACCAGCCGGTGAAGCTGGCAAAGCTGAACATGATGCTACGACTACAGCCCACGACGACCATGAGCATGGTCACGCCGAGGAAGGCCCGCATCACGGTCATTTGATCGAACTGGGCAACGAGGAATTTCATGGAGAGATCGTGCATGACGATGCAGCGGGCAAGGTCACGATTTACTTGCTCGACGGTGCAGCCAAGGCATCTGCGGCTGCCGATGGCGATCAGGTTCTGGTAAGTCTGGTGATTCAAGGGCAGCCTAAGCAGTTCGTATTGAAGGCCGTGGACGCAGGCAAGCGGGATCAATTCGAGTCCAGCGAGAAGGAACTTGTGGAAGCATTGGATCACGATCAGGAGGCGAAAGGTCGTTTGAATGTCACCATTGGCAACAAGCCGTATGTCGGAATGATCGAGCATGAGAAACATGCCGACCACGACCACAAACACAAATAGCGCTGGCATCGAGCATTCGGAGTGTAATCACGATTTTGCGACTGTGAGCGATCGTCAGCAGTTAGATGGGGCGCGGATGGAGCCGCATACTTTTGACTGGTCCCGCCGCGCCTTACGAGCTTGTGGATTTTGTCGAATTTTCCACAAGCAAGCTGACTCTTGTGACCGATAAGAACGACAGATGACCCGCATTGCAGGGAAGCGTATGCGCACAGTTCTATCCAATTTCATGGCTGTTTGGTTGCTGATCTTGGCAGTCACCGGATGGTGTTGCCATCAGCCCTGCGACTGCGCCCAGGCTGCACCGAACTCGGTATCGCCGGCACATTTGGTTCCGTGCTGCGCCGGGTTGCTGCAACCATCAAAGTGCGCGGAGGATTGCTGCAACAACACTCACGATGCGGTTCCGCCGCGTGCGCCGTGCAAGGACCATAGCAAGTGCCAAGGGGTTTGCATTTATCTACCCGCCGAGACAAACCCGGTTGACGGCAAGCTATCATTGATGTCGTTCTATCTTGATTCAGTTAATTCTGCACAGGTCGGCTTGCTGGGAACCCCCGCGTTTTGCTTCGGCGGCCCTTGCGATCTCGTCGGCCCTGCGCCGCCTTCGCGGCTTCATGTATTGCATCAAGTCTTTCTGATTTGATTTCTTTTCGCTCGCTACCGCTTCTTCGCGGTTCGTGCTGCGCGCTCGATGTTTGTTGCGCGCATTTCTTGAGCTTTGAGCAAAGTCGTTCATCGGAAAGGAGATCGGCATGAATTCTTTGCGCATGTTCTTGGTGATTTGTGTGGTTGGGATCGTCTTTAGCGCAGGTTGCGCGAGCGATCCTCGAAGTAGACAGGAACGGTCTTCCGCGAAGCCTCATTGTGCAAATTGTGGGTAATTTATTGCTTTGCATTTGATCGCCCGCGTGGCTTGGCTTTGATCGGCGAGCCACTCATGTCAAAGGAATTGAACCATTTTCTCGAAAGGAATCGTTATGAAACGGACGCTCATGCTTCTCGCAATCGGAGTGCGAATAGCAGCGATTGCAGGTTCGTCGAATGTCATTGCCCAAGACACCCCGCGTGTCGCCACTGTCCCTGCTCGGCAAGCAGCGCCAACTGCCACGCCAAAATTCACCTTCATTCTCTTCTGGAAGGAAAACAATGCGGCAACGCAGAATATGAACGCGAAACTGAAAGCCGCCTTAGCCCAGAAGTCCGATCGGGCGGAATTGACGGCTGTCAACATCAGCGATGCCGCCAACCAAGCGATTGTCGAGCGCTACAAGGTGGGTCGCGCGCCCATGCCACTGATAATGTGCGTGGCGGCGAACGGTGCCATCACCGGCGCGATCCCCGATAAAGTCACGGACGAAGCGGTCGATCGCCTGCTAGTGACTCCGACGATGACGCAGTGCATGAAGGCGCTCCAAGAAAACAAGCTCGTGCTGGTGCATGTGAAGGCGGACGACAATGCCGTGATGCCCAAGGGGGCTAGTGAATTCGCGGCCGATCCAGCCTTTCAGCCGCGCACGACAATGGTCAGCTTTCGGCGCGATGATCCGAACGAGGGTCGGTTCCTAGCCGACATGCAAATCGACTCCAAGACGAGCGGCTCACTTGTGGCACTCTTAGCGCCGCCGGGAGTTCTCGTCGGCAAATATGCGGACGGCGTTGCTAAGACGCAGATTGCCGCTGAACTACACGCGGCCGGCCAATGCTGTAATGATCCCAACTGCAAACACAACAAAAAAGGAAAGTAATCCATGAACCTTCGTAGTTTAATTTTGAAGGAACTACGGCAACGGCCAACCTCGGTGGTGACGTGCCTCTTGGCAATCAGCTTGGGAGTCGCGGCGCTGGTCGCGATCCGTAGCGTAACGGTATTTTCCGAAAATGCCGTCGCGCAAAAATTGGAAGCATTGGGCGCAAACGTAATGTTGCTGCCCCAGGAGGTCAGTCTCCAAGATTACTACTCCGCCGATTTGAATGGAAAGACGCTGCCCGAAGAACATGTCACGCGGCTGGCGATGGCCAACCTCGAAGGCATCGAGAGTATTTCCCCGAAACTTTGTGTGCCTGTGGAACTGAATGGCCGGAAAATCACATTGACGGGGATTCTCCCGCAAAGCGAGTTTCAGGCCCAAGCCGCTTGGCAAAGCATGACACTGTTTAGTAACAAGCACACCGGGTGCAAGAAGAAAATCTCGTGCCAACCCGCCAACACGTCTCCTACGGAGTCATTAACCAAAGAACGACATATTCAGCAACTTGGCGCTGACGAAGCACTTGTTGGCGCGGACGTAGCTCAGCTTGCGAACGTCTCCCAGGGTAATCGGATCACGCTGCTCGATCAATCGTTCACCGTGATCGGCGTACTCCCTTCAATGGGCACCATCGACGATTCGCGTGTCTTTGCCCATCTGCACA
>CAZIGP010000357.1:0-4539 GCA_964538425.1 uncultured Pirellulales bacterium
GGTTGTAACGCCACATGTGAATATCACTGACCCAAGCGTGCAAAAGTCATCTATGGCCATCATTGCAGCAAGGCCAGGCTGGGCCGACAAAATTATCGAGGTTTTGCGTCATTGGCTAACAGAGTCCAAGCTTTCGCAGGATCGTTTGGAAAGTCTTTCAGGTGCATTGCTAGCCTTCGCAAAAGATAAGTCAATCCAAATGCTCATCGCCCAGACTCTCGCACACCCAGAAACCTCTGTAGAAATGCGGTTGGTACTACTGGAGACCATTGCGCGAGCACCGCTTGAAAAATTGCCCGAAAGCTGGATGAAACAGCTCCGTTTACAACTTGGCGCGTCGAATGAACGGATTGTGCGTCAAGTAATCACTTGCCTCGATGCCGCACGCAGCGCTGATTTTGATCCCCAACTGATGCGATTGGCGGGCGACATCCATCGATCTGCGACGATACGAATGGCTGCTTTAGCCCTTGTGGCTCCGCGATTGCCTAAAATTGACCCTCTCATTTTTAATTTCATCATCGCGCAGCTTGATCCCAACCTATCTCCTTTAGATCGAATGACAGCAGCAAAAATACTTGGTACCGCTCGTTTGGATGAAGGGCAACTGCTAGCGCTAGCTAAAATACTCGACCAAGCGGGACCACTTGAACTGCCCTATCTCTTGGCTGGGTACGAACGCTCACAAAATCCTGCTATTGGTTTCTCGGTAATTGCGGCGATCGAAAAGTCGCCCGGTTTTACCAATTTGTCAGCCGATCTTCTCCGCAAGATAATGGCAAATTATCCTACCGAAGTTCGAGAGCGTGCTGATCCGCTAATTGCACGATTGACCCCGGACTCAGAGAAGCAAAAAATACGTCTAGCTGAACTCGAACAATTATTGACTGGCGGCAATGCCGAGCGAGGCCACGATGTATTTTTCGGCAAAACGGCAAGTTGTTCAGCTTGCCACACCGTCAAAGCACAAGGCGGTCAAGTCGGCCCCGATCTTTCGAAGATTGGAGAGATTCGGGCAGAACGAGATCTGCTCGAGGCCATTGTTTTTCCCAGCGCGAGTTTTGCCCGCGGTTATGAACCTTACACGATCACAACCATGGAAGGAAAAGTCTATGCAGGTGTGATGCGGCGTGAAACAGCCGACGCCATCTACCTCATCGGAACCGATCGCAACGAAACACGTATCAATCGCGTCGACATCGAAACAATGCAGCCCGCGCGAGTTTCAATCATGCCACAAGGCCTTGACGGCCAGTTGACTAAGGAAGAGCTGAAAGATTTAGTAGCATTCCTGAAAGCCTTGAAGTAGCAGCTGATTTGCCTAATGTGGTGCTCATCATGAAGCTGGTTGAAATGCTCCATGGCCGTAAAAGCTTCGACGGGAATAGAGACAAGACTAAACCGATACTTCCCTTCTAGATCGAGCGAAGCGCCATTTCGGCACCTGCGAGCCAAGATGCTCGAGAGGCGATATCTATGGCGATTGCAATGCAAGCAATGTGCTGCGGTATGGCAATTGCAAATTCCACACACTGCACGGGAAGTGACCTTTCTCTGATGGATATTGGCCGAATTAATCGTTGACAGTGATGCGGTTGCGTCCACATTGGCTGTCGTTGGATCACTGAATTGCGATGCTGAACTTCCCGTTCTGGATGACTCGCTTAAAGGACTCCGCCGTTCCAACAGGCAACGAGTCTTTAGAATTGCAGCCATTTGCATTTTACTCTCCACGAAAACTAGCTGCCTATTTGGCTGCACAGAATGTAGAACATTGGCAATTACATCTTGTAACTCGATATTCAGCAGTAACCTATCTGACGGAGCTAAAGTTGCTCGGTTATCCGACGATTCATGTCAATTCAGACGAGGATGGCAGTGGCGGAACTCAGTTGCAGATTGATACAATCATAGAAAATCTTTCGCGATAATCTCCTGGCCAATAATCGTGCCGATTTATCGAACAAGCTATCTAGTTAATTCGCAGAAACATCAAAGATTCCAAGCGGCGGTGTCGATATAAAACGAACGCGCCGCGGGCGATGCGGCGTCTCTTCTTTGATCCAATTCTGGGAGTAAGCATGATTGACACAGCCCGATTTGAAGTTTGGGACGAGGTTCGCATCATTGCCATGCCAAAGGCTCATGATAAATCATTCGACCCGCCTCAGATCGGAGATGTCGGTGTCGTCGTGTTCAAATCACCCAGCGACGGGTATTTGGTCGAAAAAGTGGGTAAGAACGGCCACATCCAGTGGACAGCCGATTTTCTACCTGAGCAGTTGGAAGCCGCTTAAACCGATTTGCTAGCCACCGCGAACGTGTTTGTGCGTAGATAAGCGGTTTAGCTAGAATGCGGAGCATGCGGCAGCCAGTTCCATTTGCTGAATACCCTTTCTTCTGCTATTGCGCCGTTGGCTTCGCACAACGCATTTCGCATCAGAGCGGCAGGAAATACCTCTCTGAAATCGCTGAATCGATCATAAACAGATTGTTTTTGGTCTAGTCTTCGGCGCTTCGCCAAATCTTGCCGGCAAGTGGCTCATCGAAGCCAATTACGTAACCCCAATAAAATCATTGGGTTACCGCCCCAGCTCACTCTTAGAACGCTATCGCCTGCTTTTGCCACCATAAAAAGTTTCGTCTGGCTTTTTCTGTTGGTGGCCTTGAACCTGACGCCACGTGAGGTTGTATCATATCTCGAATGAAGATTGGTGAGCTTGCAAAACGTACTGGACTGACGGTCCGAACCTTGCATCACTACGACGAGATCGGTTTAGTGAGACCGTCTTTGCGCACAAATTCAGAGCATCGGCTCTATACAGACCAAGATGTCGTTCGTTTGCAGCGAGTTCTCTCATTGCGACAACTAGGATTCTCGTTGCAGCAAATTGGTGAGTGCTTAGACAAGCCAGACTTTGATCCCGTGGCCGTACTGCGTGAGCAAATCGCTAAGCTGCAGCAGCAAATTGCTGCCGAACAAAACTTGTGCGTCAAGCTAAAAACGCTTTTAAATCATTCTGCGACATCCGAACAATTCCTTCAGGTAATCGAGATGATGACGATGATCGAAAACTATTACACCCCAGAGCAATCAGAAATCCTACGGATGCGCCGCGAAATGCTTGGTGACAGTGGGATGCAGAAGGCGCATTTGGATTGGGAGCAACTATTGAATGACTACCGCTTAGAAATGGAGCAGGGCACTGACCCAACCGATCCTCGGCTAAAATCGCTAGAACAACGCAGGCAAGATTTGATTGCACAATTCACGGGTGGCAATGTCGGCATCGAACAATCATTAAAACGACTATGGGCGGAACAAAGCGATAAGTTATCGTCGCAGCATGGCTATGAGCCAAATTTGATGGAGTTTGTCCAGCAAGTTGCCAAGTCTAGTTAAGCTGCCGGCACCAGCACGTCGTCAAAACCACGATTGTGCGGAACCTTGTGAATGACGATCCGAAATTGAACATCGCCGATTTGGCCCCAGATTGAATCGTGGTTCAGAGACGCCATTGCTCGGATTCCCAATCTTTCTAAGTCATTCAGGATTTGTGCCTTGTCGAGATGAATGGGAAGTGGCTGATTTTCAACAGAAACCAAGACGAGCAACGACACCGTTCTTTCGTGTTGTAATTCTCTTGGCGAAAACGAGACGATATCAACAGTACGGTGCCTAAAACCATGTGGAGTTACAGCACGAGCGACACAGTTGTACAAAAGGTCGTTAAGTTCTGCGGCGTTGGTCTGCTGGATCTCAACGTCTTCTTGGTTTAGGTAAAGCATGACTGGGCGTCAAAGTCCGAATAGATGGCAAACTCGCGGCTCTGATATTGCCATCGTTGCCCCCTGACCATCGGCGCTATGAACAGCCGATCTTGAGCCAATTCCTCCGCGACAGGATTACTATTGCCGCCGCTAGGTAACAACGTTACGGAAACATTTCGACATGTGTCTCGCCAGTACGGCCGAAATACAGAACTCGGCGTCCAAGAATGGAAACGAGATAACCAGCGCACCCGGCGGCCATGACCTTTTTGCAGAATCCTTGATAGGTGTATCCCGGTACGCCTTGCTGTGCCTCAGTAATCGCAGCTTTAATGGCAACGGAGTCAAACGTGTCAGCAACGGGGACATCGATCGGAGCTGCTGAAACCTCTTCGCTGCTGCCGTTAGGCATGTAGTACGTTTTGGTCGAACGGCGTAAGTCAGCAAAGTAGCCTTCTGCGCCAACGCTCGTCAGCTTCGCGAGAATTTGTGGAAAGGTAATCCGACCCTCCTCCGAAGCCTTCGTGCATTCAATGAAAACCGACTTCATATTTGCCTCCGAACAAAAAACGTTACGAACGACCTGCAAACGCAAGTGGCCTAAGGTGCTGATTTTGCAATCTCTTGTGTCTTTCGTTCAAGCAATTCCTTCAAAATGGCCACGTCGCTACCTGGACGTGAAGGACTATTCGGGTGTGTCGCATCGTGAGGAATCCATCCTCGCAATCGCAGAAATTGCGCCGCGCTGTGTTTATAAGCAGGGACAGG
>CAZIGP010000357.1:4549-5466 GCA_964538425.1 uncultured Pirellulales bacterium
ACGAAATGCAAAGTGACCAAGATACTGCAAAAGATCATTCAATTCATAGAATCCAGGATCGCCAGCTTGCCACAATTTGTCTCGTTGAGCAAACCAATCAGGCGCGAATGTGCTTAAACCTAACAGGTAATCGCAGCCATACATAATCATGTCGATGGCGAGATCATTTCCTGTCAGCACCATAAAATCGGGACGCATACGATTTCGTAGCTCCAGGCGTTGCCATTCTAATTCCCTAATCAGCGAAGAATGTTTTGCGCCGATACATTGAGGTATCTTCAACAGTTCTGCATAGGTCTCGAGATCATAAATTTTGCCGAAAGGTGCAAACATTGCACCAAGCTCAAACGCTAAAAAGCGATCGCAATCTTGAGCAACGCTACGATATGCATCGATAAGCTGCTGGTGATTTAATGCCGTTAATCCATAAGATTGAAATAGAATCGGAGTGCCGCCCTGCTGCTGAATCGACGCGACTTGTTGTTGATAAGCAGCAAGCTGAAATGGCATTCCCACGCGATCTGCAATAAAAACTCCGGCAATAAAATTGTTTCCGGCTGTAATTTGTGTAGTCTCACGAATTACGGCGTCACGAGTCCGTTCATCGATCAGATTAACATAGCCAGTATCCATGTTTACGGCAGGTGTTAATCCGGCGGCAAGAGTGCGGACGACATGTGCTCGAAAACTTTCCCAATCGATCTCCCCTCTCTCTGTAAATGGCAGCAAAATTGCCGACATTCCTATGACTTTGCGGCGGGGTTGCAACAACTTCAGCGGGTCAATTGTCATCAAGATCTCGTCATCCTTTATGCTGTCCGTGATGCCGTCGATTAAACAGCATTAATCACTCAAGAAAGATTTAAAACAAAATGCTGCATTCCTATGACCAGGCAAAGCAAGCCTGTTAAATACCC
>CAZIGP010000358.1:0-5463 GCA_964538425.1 uncultured Pirellulales bacterium
GCCTATCGCAATAGTGCCCCAGTAAAGCTTTCTGACGTGGCCGAAGTTATCGACGATGCGGAGAACATTCGCCAGGCCGCTTGGATGAACGACACTCCTGCAGTCATCCTCAATATTCAGCGCCAACCTGGGGCGAATACCATCGAGGCAGTCGATCGCATCAAAAGCCTCTTGCCTCAATTACAAGCTTCACTGCCCACGGCAATTTCGGTGCATGTGCTTACCGATCGCACTAAAACAATTCGTGCATCGGTTGAAGATGTGCAAGTCGAATTGATGATGACCATTGGCTTGGTTGTTGCGGTGATCTTCATTTTCTTGCGGAACGTTCGGGCTACGATTATTCCTAGTGTCGCAGTACCTCTGTCGCTTGTCGGCACCTTCGGCGTTATGTATTTGCTTGGCTACAGCCTGAATAACCTGACGTTGATGGCCCTCACCATCTCAACCGGATTCGTCGTTGATGATGCTATTGTGATGATCGAGAATATCATGCGATATCTCGAGGAAGGAGAGCAGCCGTTGCAAGCAGCGCTACGAGGGGCGGAAGAAATTGGCTTTACGATCGTTTCACTCAGTGTCTCGCTGATTGCCGTACTGATTCCACTGCTGTTCATGGGCGACATCGTGGGCAGATTATTTCGCGAGTTTGCCGTCACTTTGAGCGTAACGATTCTTGTCTCTGCCATCGTGTCGTTGACATTGACGCCGATGATGTGCGCGACGCTGCTGAAGCATCAGCATGTTGTGCAACACAATATTCTTTATCGATCTTCGGAATGGTTTTTCAACTCACTCATTCGGTTGTACGACGTGACGCTACGTGCCGTAATGCGAATGCAGTTGCTTACGTTGCTCGTTGCAGTGGGCACATTGGCCGCCACTTTATATCTATACTGGGTGGTGCCTAAAGGTTTTTTTCCGGTACAAGATACAGGCGTGATATTGGGAATTTCGGAAGCACCTCAAAGCGTGTCATTTTCTGAAATGTCCCGCCTGCAGCAAAGTTTAAATCGAAAGATATTGGACGATTCAGCAGTCGAAAGTTTGTCGTCGTTCATCGGCATCGATGGTACAAATACCACGCTTAATACGGGTCGTATTCAAATCAACTTGAAGCCCCTGGAAGAGCGGCACATTTCTGCTAGCGAAATAATTCGCCGATTGCAGCCAGAATTGGCAAAAATCGACGGCATCACGCTGTTCATGCAGCCGGTGCAAGACCTCACCGTCGAAACCCGTGTCAGCCGCACGCAGTATCAATACAGCCTTGAAGACCCCGATCCACGTGAGCTCAATGAATGGGCGCCAAAATTTGTGACAAAACTGCAATCGTTGCCCGAGTTGCGCGACGTGGCCAGCGATCAGCAGACAGAAGGATTGCAAGCCCGCGTTGTCATCGATCGCGACACCGCCTCACGACTTGGAATTACACCGCAAATGGTCGACGATGCACTCTATAACGCGTTCGGTCAGCGCCAGATTTCTATTCTGTTCACACAACTGAATCAATATCGTGTCGTCCTTGAGGCAAAGCCCGAATATCGCGATGATCCACAGGATTTATCAAATATTTACGTGCGTTCGAACCGCGGCGAGCGGATTCCCATCAGCTCGTTTACCAGCTTTGAGAAAGTCAAATCGACGCTTGACATCAATCATCAAGGACAGTTTCCGGTCGTCACTGTCTCATTTAATTTAGCACCTGGTGTATCCCTGGGTGAAGCAGTAACGGCAATCGATACCGCCAAACGTGAAATTGATCTGCCACCTAGCATTCAAGCTGGTTTTCAAGGCACCGCGGAGGCATTCCAGGCATCGTTAAAGAACGAACCGATGTTGATTCTGGCGGCGCTTGTTACCGTCTACATTGTGCTTGGCGTGCTTTACGAAAGTTACATTCATCCGATTACAATTCTCTCGACATTGCCTTCCGCCGGCGTCGGTGCCATCTTGGCGCTGCTACTTTGCAAAGAGGATCTTGGCGTAATCGGACTAATCGGCATTATTTTGTTGATTGGCATCGTGAAGAAGAACGCCATTATGATGATCGACTTTGCGCTCGAGGCAGAGCGCAACGAAGGCAAATCGCCGCGTGAAGCGATCTATGAAGCTTGCCTACTTCGGTTTCGTCCGATCATGATGACCACGATGGCGGCGCTGTTGGGTGGGGTGCCACTCGCGATCGGCGGCGGCATGGGCTCCGAGTTACGGCGACCGCTTGGCATCACAATTATCGGTGGCTTGATTGTCAGCCAAATACTGACGCTCTATACGACACCAGTGATTTACCTGGCCTTTGATCGGCTCGGCAAGATAATGCACCGACAAAAGCCGCTGGTCAAACGGATTAAACATCCGGAGCTTGAACCCGTATGAGCCTTTCCACGCCATTTATCAAGCGGCCCGCAGGAACCACGCTGCTAACGGTTGCTATTATGCTGGCCGGCGTGCTGGGCTATTCAATGCTTCCCGTATCGCCACTTCCCGAAGTCGACTTCCCAACTATTCAAGTAACGGCAGCGCTACCAGGGGCCAGTCCAGAAACCATGGCTTCCGCCGTCGCCACGCCGCTTGAACGCCAATTCGGTCGCATCGCCGGCGTAACCGAGATGACTTCGACCAGTTACCTTGGTTTGACAAACGTCACGCTGCAATTTGATCTAGGCCGTAACACGGATGCTGCCGCGCGCGACGTACAAGCCGCCATCAACGCTGCCCGAGGACAACTGCCATCAAACTTACCGAACAACCCAACCTATCGAAAGGTGAATCCGGCGGATGCCCCAATCCTTATATTGGCGCTCACGTCGGACATCTACACGAAGCCGCAAATGTACGACGTGGCGGCTACAATTTTGCAGCAGAAGCTCTCTCAAGTTTCAGGAGTGGGCCAAGTGAACGTTAGCGGCGGCTCTCCGCCTGCCGTGCGAGTCGAAGTAAACCCGACCGTTCTTAACCACTTTGGGCTGGGAATGGAAGACATCCGAAGAGCCTTGTCAGAAGCGAATGCCAACCGCCCAAAAGGGCAAATCACTGGTCAACGCCAAGCTTGGACACTCGCAACGACAGATCAACTTTTAGAGGCCAACGAATATGAGCCGTTGATCGTCGCCTACCGTAACGGCGCACCAGTTCGCTTGGCTGACGTTGCGGACGTCACCGATGGAGTCGAAGACCTACGTGCCACAGGTTACTCCGACGGCAAGCCCGCTATTACACTCGTCATTTTTCGCCAGCCGGGCGCAAACATCATTGCCACGGTCGATCATGTCCGTGAAATTTTCCCTCTGCTCAAGGCTCAAATTCCTACGGCGATGGAGTTGAAAGTCGTCATGGATCGTACGACAACCATCCGAGCATCGATTGAAGATGTGGAGTTCACGTTAATGGTCTCCATTGCGTTAGTAATATTAGTAGTCTTTATTTTTTTACGCGATCTGCGCGCCACTTTTATCCCCAGCATTGTCGTGCCGGTGTCTCTCATCGCCACTTTTGGCGTGATGTACCTATTCGGCTACAGTGTCAACAACTTGTCACTAATGGCATTGACGATTGCTACGGGGTTTGTCGTCGACGATGCAATTGTGGTGATTGAAAATATTTCGCGGCATATCGAGGAAGGTATGCCACCGCTTCAGGCAACATTCATCGGTGCTAAGGAAATCGGCTTCACCGTCTTATCGATCAGCGTTTCGCTTGTGGCCGTGTTTATTCCCATTTTGTTCATGGGAGGTATCGTGGGTCGACTCTTCCGCGAATTTGCGGTGACATTGTCGGTGGCTATCGGCATTTCAATGCTGGTTTCGCTTACGACAACGCCCATGATGTGCGCAACGCTATTAAAATCGCGTCATGATGCCAGACACGGCTGGCTCTATCGAGTCAGCGAAAGTGCTTTTCAACAGTTGGTTCGAATCTATGAAATCACTCTGAGCGGAGCACTCCGTTTTCATGCAGTGACGATGCTCGTCATGCTTTCAACACTAGGCCTCACGGTTTATCTCTATGTCATTATTCCTAAGGGCTTTTTCCCGCAGCAGGATACAGGGCGCCTTGTAGGAAACATTCAGGCCGACCAAGGAACGTCATTCCAGGCAATGCGGCAATTGCTGATCCGTTTTGCTGGAGCGGTGAGCGAAGACCCTGCAGTCGACAACGTGATCGCTTTCACTGGCGGCAGTTTCGGCGGTGCGGCGAACAGCGCTCGAATGTTTGTGAGCATCAAGCCGCTTGAAAATCGCGATGCGTCAGCCGATACGATCATTGCCAGAATTCGTGCCAAATCGTCCAAAATGGCTGGGGCGTCGTTGGTGCTGCAGGCAGTCCAAGATTTACGCATCGGCGGCCGAGCCAGCAGCGCTCAATATCAATTCACGCTGCGAGGTGACGATCTGGATGACCTGAATCAGTGGGCTCCTCAAGTTTTAAGCAATATGCGCAAGCTGCCGGAATTGGTCGATGTGATTTCCGATCAGCAAACTCGCGGTCTTCAAGTTTCATTGTTAATCGACCGCGACGCTGCGGCCCGACTTGGTGTCACTTCACAGAGGATCGACGACACCCTGTACGATGCCTTCGGCCAGCGTCCAGTGTCGACCATGTATAAGTCACAGAATCAATACCGAGTTGTGATGAGCGTCGAACCTTCATTCTGGCAAAATCCGGATGCGCTTCGCCACCTCTATGTTCGCGGCAACAACAATTCACAAATTCCGCTCAGCGCAGTCTGCCACTACGAGCGAAAAAATACACCTCTGTCGGTTAATCACTCTGGGCAATTTCCGTCGGTCACCATTTCGTTCAATCTTGCTCCTGGCGTCTCTCTGGGCGATGCGGTCAATAAAGTGCAGGGGTTAACAGACGACATGGGACTTCCAGAAACAATTCACGGCAGCTTTTCGGGAACTGCGCAAGCCTTTCGTGATTCACTTGCCAATGAACCAATCCTAATCCTGGCTGCACTGGTGACAGTCTACATTGTGTTGGGCATTTTATATGAAAGCTACATCCACCCGATCACGATTCTTTCGACGCTTCCCTCGGCTGGAGTCGGCGCCCTTTTAGCCTTGATGTATTGCAACACCGAACTGAGTGTGATGGCGCTGATCGGTATCGTTCTGCTGATCGGCATCGTAAAAAAGAATGCTATCATAATGATCGATTTCGCTCTCGATGCCGAACGCCGATTTAATTTATCTCCAGATGAGGCAATTTTCAAAGCATGTATCTTGCGCTTTCGCCCTATCATCATGACCACCATGGCTGCGCTGCTTGGCGGCCTACCGCTGGCGCTAGGCACCGGCAACGGCTCGGAATTGCGCCGCCCACTGGGCATTGCCATCGTCGGTGGCTTGATCGTCAGCCAAATGCTGACGCTCTATACGACGCCAGTCGTTTATTTGTATCTTGACCGAGTACGACTTTGGTTTCGGCCAAATCCCAAAGAATCAGAAGAAAAGT
>CAZIGP010000359.1:0-927 GCA_964538425.1 uncultured Pirellulales bacterium
CAAGTCGATCCGCAATACTTGTCCTGGCGAATTCATTTCCAGGCCTGGATCGGTCAGGTAAACGATGTTTCTGGGACCAATAACCAAATCGTTAGGGCCAAGAAAACGCCGCCCTTCAACGCTATCGCAGATTGTGGAAATCATCCCTTGGAGGGTAATTTTCTGCAGCGCGCGATTCTTCGCATCGGCCAATAACAGGTCTCCGTCAGGCAACAACGCCACGGCTTGCGGCTTTCCGCCAGTTTGTGCCAACTCAGTCACTTGCCCTGTGGGATTCACTTTGACGACGCGGCCGGTCCAGCGACTGACAAGAAACACGTTGCCGTCTATGTCCGCCGCCGGCCCTTCCGGCGATACGATTCCCGTAGCGACGAATTCCCAATTGTTGGTCATTGGATGAGGTCTCAAAGTCAACACAAACACAATTACCAAGAGCAAGAACAAACTTCCAACTATGATCACCTTGCTTATTTTATGTTTCACACCGAACAAGGCTCCCAAGAATCACTCTTCCTCTGTCTTGAACCGAGAACGATACGGTTCACGAAGACCAATTTGATCAGTATCAATCGGCTGAAATCTCAAAGCCAATGCTGGAGATCCAGGTTGCAAACGAAAATCTCCAGCGGCGGGATCAACAAACAGCGGGTCAGCAATCACACTATGCTTATCAAAGCCCAGCCGCTTCCAGTCATCTAACTTGCCACCACGGAGTTCTCGTACGAGAAATGGTTGGCCGGTTGTCAACCAATAAAGATTGTGGTCGCATTTGGCGATCACATCCGGAGAATGATCGAAAGCCGCCAGTAGCTTTGCATTGGGATCGCTGTAGTAAAGAATGTTGCGGACGAAGCAATTGCCATGCGATCCGGGATCGATTTTCAGATCGAGTTGTTGGCCACTGCAATCGACGAAGATGTTATTTTC
>CAZIGP010000359.1:937-5462 GCA_964538425.1 uncultured Pirellulales bacterium
CGTGATTATTTTTGGGACGCCCCACCGACATCACGACACCCCCCAGAACCGCTCGGATGACGATGTTGCCAAACACCGTATTGTTAGTACCTGAGTTGTCGAAGTAGATGCCAAAAGTGTAGTAGGGCGAGCGGAATCGACCATTGGCGGAGAGTTTATCCCCTTCGCCTTGCGGTTTCCGCTGTTCGGAATAGGCTGCAAAGCCAATTACATCTCGAATCAAATTGAATCGAATGATGTTTCCTGACGCCAAATCGGAATCGTCCTGGAGTGGAAACCAGCGATTGGTCTGAATCCCGCCGGTATCGGCAATTTCCAAGCCGATGTGGTGAAGTTTGTTGTACTCAATCGTGGTGCGACCGAAGCCGTCTTGCAGGCTGATTCCTTTATCAGGTACATGGTGAATCAGATTATTGCAAATGAAGTTTTCGACGCTGTTGATTCCATAAAACTGAATTGCCGCGCCACCTTTCTTGATTTCTCCACAATGATGAATGTAATTGTTGGCAATCCGGTTATGACGGACGTGGGGGAACCGCGCGGATATTTCTCGCAACAGGTCTTGATCCTCCGACATCCCGGCATTGCCGGCTTCATCACGGCTGGAGAGGGAAATGCCCGCGCCTCCTACATGGGCGATATGATTACCAACCACTTCGTTGTGATCGTTTGCTCCCTCCAGTCGCACGGCATCGGCACCTAACGCATGAAAATGATTCTCCAGGATGCGGCAATTTCGACAGTTTTCCAGCACGACTGCGCCGCCGCGCACAAGAGGTGAGTGAAAATTTGGGTTGCGATGCTCTGGAAATGTGGTTCGCGTTTGAGTAAACGTCAAACCAGAAATCGTCAGATGCTCGACGGAGGCTTCCGGAGTGCCGCGGAGTTCAAACAGCGTATCACACACAGGAATATGAACGGCCTGTTCTTCGCTCCAAGATTCGGGAGGCCAAAAATACAGCACTCCTTCGTCACTATCGAGGCACCATTCCCCCGGCTGGTCAAGTTCCTCCAGCACGTTTTCGACTCGAAAGCGATTCCCTTCAATAACAGGCATCCAATGAGGTTCAATCTGGCGGGTTAGGGCAATGGCTTGTTGGTCGCGATCGATTTGTTGCAAGGGCACAAGCTCGTTGATCCAGCAGTACCAGGGAAAGATATTGACTTCGGCTTGCTGAGGTTTGGACCATTGCTTGGGTAATGTGTCGGCACCGAAACGAAATTTGATCGGCTCTGGGGCTGAGGATGGTAAAACCTTCTCGACGAATGCCCAACCGGAGTCGAGCGTACGTTCCTGGTTGCGATTTGGCCAGGCGGCGCGAGGTTGGGGTTGGTGATTGACGAATAATTGGCGAATCCTTACGTCATGGTTAATTGATGGCGGCAACTTCGCACGCAGCACCGAATTGCCGAGTTTCGTCCAATCTGTGATTGAAATCGATCCATTGAATACAGGCTGATGCTTCAAAGCGGCTTTGTATGTAATCGGTCTCTGCGCGGTGCCACTATCGTCACCCGTAAAAGTGATAGGCTGGCTGAGGTGGTAGACACCTTCAAAAATCAAAACATCAATCGGCCGAGTGAAGCGGCCCGAAGATTTCCATCGGCGAATTGTGTCGCGTGCACCATTTAAGCTCGCCAGCGGCCCATCAGTTCCTGTTGAGTTTGGCTTCGATAAACTCCCCGACCATTGGTCATTTCCTTGCTGTGATACGTATAGTTCATCGCGCGTCGAAACCGCCTGTTGAACTTCGTTCGCTCGGCTTGTGTCAACAATTCCGTCAGTGAGCAGGCTGGCGAACAATATCAATCTAATGATCGAAACAAGATTCATATATTAAGTTCATTCTCAAGCTGATGCTTTGAGATCAAAGTGAAACTGAATTTACACAAGGCTCCTTGAAAATCGCCGCTGACCTGGTACCGGCCAACGCGTTCGCAGCAACGATTCTTGATCGTTCTCTGTCACGTACAATGTTTGAAAGTCGTCACCTCCGAACACACAGCTTGTGCAATTCGCACCTCCAACCGAAATTGATTCCAGCAAAAACCCATTAGGTGAAAGCACGGCCAAACCTTCGCTGCCACATAGCGCGACCAGCAATCTTTCATCGGAGTCAAAGGCGATCCCCGCGGGATAATGATGGTCAAATTGATGAAAGAGTTCACGCTCACCAAGATGATGTCCATTATCAAGCAATCGATAACGCCACACGCGGCGCCGTCTGCCTTCTGCAACGAATAAATGTCTGCCATCATTGCTCAGCGTAATTCCATGGGGAAGCAATAATTCATCGGCCAACACAGTTACTTTTCTAATTTCCAAATCAATTCGCAATATTTGTCCCGATGTCTCTGGATTCAGGCCAGAGTCGGTCAGAAAAATAATTGAGTCGGACAACATTACCAAGTCGTTCGGGCCTAAAAATGGCATTCCATTCACATGGTCGGCCAGTGTCGAAAGTTGGCCATCGGGCGTAACCAACAGCAACCTCGGATTCTTGGCGTCGGTCAGTACGAGATCGCCTGACTCGAGTAGTGCCAGCGATTGCGGCTTGCCTCCTGTTTGACACAACTCACCTACATGGCCCAAACAATCGACTTGAAGGATTTTGCCACTCGCTTGGCTAGCAAGAAACACATTGCCATCGCGATCTGCGGCGGGACCCCTCGGTGACATGAGGCCTCGGGCGACGATTTCCCAAGGCAGTTTCATTCCCTAATTCTCCCTGAGTAATGCAATTTTGACCTATTGGTTTTTGGCCAAGGATAATTTGGTTTGGTGAATTGGCTTGTAGCAAAACTCGTTAAGCACGGCGATCGCTCCGAGTTCGCCGTGATCACGAATCACTGGCAAAAGGTTCTCGATCGCCTCGCGGATGGCCTGTTCCGCAGTCTCGGCATGCGACAAGGCGGTTTGATCTTCTTCCGATCTTTGCAAGGCGGTGGCTTTGCCAAATTCATCGCAAGCGTCAAGATATCGAACGGCAAATCGTAATCGACTCAAAAAATAAGTCGTGTAGAAGCGGCCTTCAGGTCGTGCTCGCTCGTGTGCTTTTTCCATCGCGGCCAGTGCCTCTTGATACCATTCTCGAGCTTGGCGAATTTCTTTCGTTAGCCATCCCGAACCAGCGTGCTGTTGCATCATGTCGGGGACAGGGAAGCCAAAGCCGAGGCCATGTTGATCCAACTGCTGCGTGATTTGTTCCACAAGCGAAAATGCTTTCTGTGCGGGCGATACACTTTCCTGACCACAAATCGCAGAAACTTGGTCTGCATAGGCGGATTCGGGCGTGAGTGTCGATTGCCAACTTGCCCGAGCGAGATAGTGGATCATTGGATCTTGCTCGCCAACGGTCCAATAGCGGATCGTGTAACCTGTCCACTGATGGGTTTGCAATTCATGGAGCAATTTTTTGACTGAACCGCCCGCCAATTGCGGCAACACTCCGACATTATCATCAGCCAAGGTAAGCGTGAGCAGTCGAGCCAAATTCTTTTGCGGCGTGCGGCGCAGCGATTCCATTTGCTGCAGTTGGCGGCTGGCTGTGTAGTCGATAAAACTGACGACTTCACTGCCCGTCGGGAATTGTTGCGCAATCAGTGGAAACAACTCGTCAGGAACGTCCTTTAAGCTCAAACGCACATCCGGTCCACCACCCGGTCTCTTCAGCAAGTCACGTTCTTGGACTAGTCGATCAAGTAAGTAGAGGGTTGCCAGACCTTCCTTCACCCACCGTTCGACGCGTGCCCCGCCGCCAGGAAGCGTGTTACGAGCGCGCGCCTTTGCGCATAATTCGTCGAACGAGCCGATTTCCGAAAAATCGTATCGCTGACTTAACCTTGTGTAACATTCTTCAGCTTGCGCTATCCAAGCGGCATGTTCAGGTAAGCTGAGCCGGATGAAGTCGACCTTGGGATAGGTCTCCAGATGAGCACGCACGACCGTGGTCACCATATCCTGTAACACAGGGTCATCGACCGATAGCCCGGGACCTGGCCCACAAGTTAAGTCACCCGCCTGGCGATACGGCTGGGAGTTTGGGATTACTTTTGCAAATTGTTTTGGCCATTCAGTCGGGAAAAACGACAGATCGGTTTCTAGCCCCAAATCGCGAGCCTGCTGAAAAATTCCCCGAGCATGTTCGACGGCTCGCTGATGAAGCTCTGCTGAGGAACTGGCGCCGACGAACTCTGGGTTTGCAAACTCAGTCATGCCATCAAACTGCTTTTGGCCGATGGTGTTCCCATCGATGGGAAATCGCCAACCGAGGAACATGACACCGGGGCCTTTTCGCATTCCATGAAACGAATAGTCAACAAAAGGTTGTGCTGGCCACACAAATAAGTGGACTCGGTTGAACTTCATCTTGACGATCTGTTTGAGAAAACGGCGGTTTTCCTCCAAGCTCCAGGCAATCGGTCCCATGGCATGTTCATTGAGCAGCCGCCAGCAGCGAACCCGCAAATTGGGTTCCATGACGACATCCAGATTCGGAGGCGATTGCCATTCCGCTCGCGGCGC
>CAZIGP010000360.1:0-5461 GCA_964538425.1 uncultured Pirellulales bacterium
CGACCTCTGCCGCGGGCCGCACGTGCGGAGCCTCAAGCAGATCGGCGCGGTCAACATCATGACCCCCGAAGGCACTCTCAATGACACAGTGCCCGAGAAATACCGCGGCCTGAAAATGCATACCAAAGCGCGCGAAGCCGTGGTGGCAGATCTCATCGAACTCGGCCTGCACAATCCTGAAACCGACCGTGAAGATCGCGAAATCGATCTCGCACATTCCGACCGTTCAAAAACGCCAATCGAACCCTATTTGGCCGACCAATGGTTTGTGAAAATGAGCGACAACGACGGCAAGCCAGGCCTCGCCCAAATGGCGATGAATGCTGTGAGCGAAGGACGCGTGAAAGTAACACCGCCGCGCTATGCAAAGTCGTATCTTGACTGGCTTGGCGAAAAACGCGATTGGTGCATCGGAAGACAATTATGGTGGGGCCATCGCATTCCAGTTTGGACGAAACAGTTTCGTGGAGTAGCTGAACGAGCCGATGTGGAAAAATCGGCTAAGTCTGTCTATCTGCGAAATGATGGTCTCGACGATAAGTGTGCGTTCTACATGCAGTGGGATCCAGAGACGATGGAAGGATCTGCGTTTCTGTGTTTGTCAGAAGATAATGCAAATTTAATTGAACAGACGGAGCAGCTAGGTTTTGTCAGGGACCCCGACGTCCTCGACACCTGGTTCAGCTCCGGCCTCTGGCCCCACAGCACACTCGGCTGGCCCGGCCCCTCGTTGCCCGACCAACCAAAAAACCCATCCAATCCCCAGTGGAGCGAACAAAAATATTACTACCCTACGAGTCTACTCATCACCAGTCGCGACATTATCACGCTGTGGGTAGCGCGCATGGTCCTCTCCGGCCTCTACAACATTGGTGAAGTTCCGTTTCACGACGTCTACATCCACCCCAAAATCCTCGACGGCTACGGCGAAACCATGTCGAAGACCAAAGGGAATGGCGTCGACCCGCTCGACATCATCAGCAAGTTCGGCACCGACGCACTCCGCTTTGGCCTGGCCTACATGGCGACCGAAACGCAAGACGTGCGAATGCCCGTAGAGTTTGAATGCCCACACTGCGAAAAGCTGATTGAGCAAACACAAAAGAACCGCACACAGCCGCGGATCGAGTGCAAACATTGCAGTAAGCCGTTTTCAACCCAGTGGGCAACAAAGCCCGAAGACACAGCCCTGCCTCGCGGGGCCGTAGTAAGCGAGCGTTTCGAGCTCGGCCGTAACTTCTGCAACAAGTTATGGAATGCAGCCCGCTTCGCACTGATGAACTTGGAAGGCTACACAACCAATGCTGTGCCACTCGACAAGCTCTCGGTCGAAGACCAGTGGATTCTCAGCCGTCTTTCCACGGTGACAACCCAAGTGACCGCTGCCCTCGAGCAGTTCAAGTTTGCCGACGCTGCCCGGCTGCTCTACGACTTCGCCTGGGATGAGTTTTGCAGCTTTTATTTGGAAATGAGCAAAAGCCGTTTACAAGATCCTGCAACACGTCCCACGGCACAGCGAATCCTCGCACACACCCTCGATACCATCTTGCGTTTGCTCCATCCGATGGCGCCGTTCATTTGTGAGGATGTGTGGCAACGATTGAATTCCGCTGCGCCACAGCGAGGCCTAACCAAACCGCAAGGTGCGGCCGAAAGCGTAATGATCGCCCCTTGGCCCGAAGCCAATACATCGCTCATCAACGAAGAAATCGAAGCCCGCTTTGCTCGCTTCCAGCAGGTACTGTCGGGCTTACGTGAAGTACGCGCTCGCCAAAGTATTGCACCCAAAGCAACGGTGCATTTTGCCGCTCGTTGCGACGTAGCAACAGCGAAATTGCTCGAGCCCATGCGTCCGTATTTCGAATCGATGGCCGGTGCAACACTCACCGCGATCGGCCCAAGTATTCCCGTGCCCCCCTTGTCGGCTCACTTCACGGCCGCAGGGACCGAGGCCTATGTCGATCTGGCCGAACATATCGACGTGGCTGCCGAAAAGGCCCGCAAAGAAAAGGAATTCACCAAGTTCGAACAAATGATTGCTGCCAAGGAAAAGCAGCTTTCTAACGAGGCCTTTGTCAGCCGAGCTCCCGAAGCAGTGATCGCCAAAGAACGTGCGGCGCTACAAGAATTGAAAGATGCGCGGGATTCAACTCGTGCTATGCTTGATCAGTTGTCTACTCTTCGTTCAAAACCATCCTAGTTCTTCGCAAGAGGTGCCAAATGAACGTCCTGCATCGCTTCGTGTTTCAAAGCATTTGCGCAGCCTTGGCATTCAGCGCGGCAGATTTTGCCCGCTCGCAGGTTCCCGACAGCAAGAACTTTTATCCGCTCGAAGAAGGCACGCAGTGGACCTATAAAGTAAATGCCGCAGGCCAGACCAAGTCGATAGTTTTGCGCGTGGCCAAAGTCGAAACCATCGACGGCCAAAAGTTGGCCAGAATCGAAACAGTTAACGACGGGGCAATTTCCGCGACCGAGCATCTCTGCCAAAACGACAAAGGTGTGTTTCGCCACCGCATGAACGGCATCGAGTTGTCTCCGCCGCTCCAGCTCCTACGCTATCCTGTTCAAGACGGCGATAGTTGGACATCCGAAAACGACCTCGGCGGTGGTACCAAGCGAAAAATGTCGATGAAAGTCAGCACCGAGAAAGTCACAGTCCCCACGGGAACTTATCAAGCGGTTGTCCTTGCGATCGAACTCAAAGATGGCGACCCGCCGGTGCTATCAAAGCTTTGGTTGGTCGCAGATGTTGGAGTCGTCAAACAATACATCAAGGCCGATACCTTCGAAATGACGACAGAGCTGGAAAAATTCGAACCTGGCGCCATTGGCTCGCTGTTCTCGAAATAGCGATCGCCTCTCAGTTTGCATGAGCAAGCCCACGCTAAATTCTCCTGGTTTCCCTGCTTTCTCGCAGTTGCGCTAAAATCTTCATAGCGCCACGCGTGCTATGTTTAAGCAGCGATGTTTCTCTGCCTAAATTCTTTTTTCACTGCCGTTAGGCGGCAATCATACTCCGCCGCAAGGTAGAAATCATACTGCCGCAAGGCCGAATCCATGTCGATCATCAATCGCAAATTGCTAACGGGCAGCCTCACATTTCTCGTGTGCTGCTTAGCACATTCTGCCTGGGCCGAAGCTCCTTTGAGCACCAACTATTATCCACTCGAAGTGGGAAATCAATGGACCAACAAAGTGACAGCCAACGGGCATAAGCAAAAAATTGTCACTCGAGTTACAGGTTTTGATACTTCAGACGGCGAAAATGTAGCGCGAATCGAAGCGATCAAATACGGAAATGTCGCCGGCGTCGAGTATATGAGCCAAAACGAAAAAGGCGTCTTTCGACATTGGATTTTCGGTAAAAAAGTCTCGCCGCCGGTTCAACTGCTCAGATATCCCATCAAAGATGGCGATTCGTGGGAAAACGAAACAATCATTGACGGAATCAAAATAAATTCAACCAGCAAGATCAAGGTAGAAGAAGTTAAAGAGTCGGGAGAAACTTACAAAATCGTGGTGTCCGAATTCAGTGCTAAGTACGGGCCGCTTTCACTCTGGTGCAAGTCTTGGTATTTCCCAGAGGTGGGAATTATCAAGCAACTCTTGACGATGGGGCCGGTAACCGTAGAGCTACAACTTGAAAAGTTTGATGCCGCAAAAAAATAGCGGCTACTTTCCAATGGTTGCTCTATTCTTTAATCAAATCCGCCACGGTTTTACCAGCCGGAATCATGGGCAGCACGTGCTCTTGATAAGGCACTTCCACATCGAGCACAAACGGACCGGGATAAGCGATCATTTCCTTAATCGCAGCGTTAAGGTCGCTCTTTTTCTTCACGCTCGCCGCTCCGCAGCCGAAGCCTTTGGCGATCGAGACAAAATCGGGATAGCGCGCCGTTGGGCTCAGGCCGTTTCCTTTGCCTATGGCTTCAGGATTATCGATCGGCCCCAGGTAAGTATGAGCGCGATTGCCTTGGTGGAAGCGATCTTCCCACTGCACCACCATGCCCAGGTGTTGATTGTTCAACAGCAACACTTTCACCGGCAATTTTTCGCAATGTGCTGTGGCAAGTTCTTGAATGTTCATCAAGAAGCTACCGTCGCCGTCGATATCAACGACCAATTTGTCGGGATTTGCCGCCTTCGCGCCAAGTGCCGCCGGCAATCCGAATCCCATCGTGCCCAGGCCAGAACTGGAAAGAAACGTTCGTGGGTGCATGAATTTGTAGTGTTGCGCCGCCCACATTTGATGCTGGCCAACGCCCACCGTGATGATGGTATCCTCACCGCGCGTAATGTTGGAAAGTTCGTCGATGGCATGTTGTGACAAAATACCGTCGAACGATTTGTCGTACGTCATCGGGTCCGACTTCTTCCACGCGGCAATTTGTTCGTGCCATTCATCAAGATCTTCCGGAGCTTCGACGATTTTGTTCAATTCCGCCAGCGCAAACTTGATGTCGCTAACGATCGGAATATGCGCGGCTTTGTTCTTATTGATCTCCGAAGGATCGATATCGATATGAACGATAAATCCATGCTTGGCAAATTCAGATACCTTACCAGTCACGCGGTCGTCAAATCGCACGCCGAAAGCCAGCAGCAAATCCGCTTCATTCACCGCATAGTTCGAATACACGGTGCCATGCATGCCAAGCATGCCAAGCGATTTTTCGTCGGTCGCCGGAAAGGCGCCAAGCCCCATCACCGTCATCGCCACAGGGATATTGGTTTTACGAACCAGTTCGCGCAGCTCACGGCTTGCGTCACCACTAATGACACCGCCACCGGCATAGATAATCGGCTTCTTGGCTCGCTTGATCGCGGCAGCAACTTGTTTGATTTGTTCCGGTTTTGCGCGACGATCACCTGCGTGGTAGCCAGGCAGGTTCATCGGCGCATTGTAGTTCGGCTCAATGACTGTTTGCTGAATGTTCTTGGGAACATCGACCAGCACCGGCCCCGGCCGTCCCGTAGTGGCAATATGAAACGCCTCGCGCATCACACGTGCGATGTCGTTCACGTCAGTCACAAGGTAGTGATGCTTCGTAATGCCTCGGCAAACCTCCACGATCGGAGTCTCTTGAAAAGCATCGGTGCCGATAACCGCAGTGCCCACCTGCCCGGTCAGGGCAATCATCGGGATGCTATCCATCTTGGCGTCGGCAATGGCCGTGACCAGATTTAACGCCCCAGGTCCGCTGGTGCCCATGCACACGCCCGGCTTTCCCGTGGTTCGTGCTAAGCCTTGAGCCGCAAACGCCCCGCCTTGTTCGTGCCGTGGCAAAATGGTGCGAATCTTGTCCTTAAATCGAGTCAGCGACTGATGTAGCGGCATGCTAGCGCCACCAGGATAGGCAAAAATGACCTCCACGCCGTGGTTAATGAGCGACTGTACCACCACATCGCTGCCGGTCATCACCGCGACCCCGAGCAGGCCGAGGACGATGCCGGC
>CAZIGP010000361.1:0-3629 GCA_964538425.1 uncultured Pirellulales bacterium
CGAGATGAAAATAGGTCTGTTGTGGAAAAGAATTAAAATCTTCAGGTGGCCACTGGACGAACCCAAACTGCTGTCCACTTACCGTGAAACTGTAGTCGTACGTTGGTGACAGAATTGCCGCACCAGCCTCTCTCACAAAGCCCAGCACCACAACCAACGCCAGTAGTATTGAAGCGGTTCGCATGGAATTAGCTTAACCGTCTCTAACGGTCCAAAAAGGTGTTGCCGCCACTTGAATCAACAGTCCGGCGAAAACACCTACGCCGGGTCGCTTGACCAGATTTAATATGCCAGCGCCTATGAGCGGCCCTGGTCCAAAACACATCGGCAAAATAAGCCAACCTTGGCCAGGGCCGTCGTCAGAAATTTGGAGGAACGATATCAGAAGGTCGCAGCCGACCGCAACAAGAGCCGCACTTGCAAATATTCTTTTCATGCTGAATTGCATGTTCTCATCATACCCGATCCACCCAGTCAATGCCTTGTCCAGTTTCGACAGCCGCGGCAATATTGGTAGAATCATGGGCATGCGATTCACTAGATGTTCCTTGCAATTGCGATGCAGCATAGCAGTAGCACAAATTGAGCAACGGCACCAAGCAGAATGCCTATCGCACCACGATTTGATTCTTGTTCCTCGCTGTTCGTCGCTTTGCCGATCATTCCACCGAGGACGGTTCCATATGCAAACCAAATCGTCGCCAAGGCAAAATGCCCCCATGAACCTGTTGGCGCTGCACGAAGCATTTGCATCAACAGGAAGATCTCTAATGCAATCGCTGCCGTAAAAGCAAAGAGTGCTTTGAGCGTGAAACGCATCCTCGCATTGTACTTAAGAATGCGAGGGGCACCACAATTTCATCACGTGCAAGAAATAACGTTTACAAACTTCTGTGGAAGCTTGCGATCGAATAGCTGTACAATTTATATGCACTATTAAGTCTTGAAATTAGCTAATTCACGTTGGCATTCGTTAATGTGCCATTCCGTCAGTCCATTTTCCGCTGCCACTCGCCAAAGGGGAACTTTCAAGTCGCTGTTTGGCAGAACAATCATGCCGGCAGCGACTAAAATTTCGTCGCCTTTTTTAATCAACCCATAGACGAGATACCGTCCGTCGCGGTGCCTGCGAACAACCAATGATTGTGTGATTAAGGTTTTTTCTAGCTGAGCCTGCGTGGAGGGTGACGCCACTACCGGCCAGTCTGCATCGTTTAACGCAAAATACTCATCAGCACCAATTCGTACGGTAATTGGATTTTTCACAATTGGCATCCTCGATCTGTGTCAGATTCTTATTTTTACGAAAAAAATAGCATTTCGCACCCTTTTAGGGGTTCGGCGTCATTTGCTCTTAGGCTGGCATAAAGTAGCCTTGTTATGCGTGGTTTAGCAGGTTCCCTTTGGCAAACGGGAGAATTTTGAAATGCAACGTATCAATAAGCTCGGGCATGCTCGCCGGGGTGCAACCGCGATAGAATACGCGGTATTGTTTGGGCTCGTCGTGCTGGCGATATCGACGGCTATTATGCTTGTAGGACAAAGCACTGCAAGGACTTACGTTGCCGAACCACCAGCAGCAGTGGTTATTCATTGATGCATTTCTGAATGCTGTAATCAGGATGCTCAGCCCATTCTCAGCAAAACTCCATCTGCAACATGGAATATTCGCCTATCCCCCCGAAAAGGGTTAATTTTGCGGCGGCCCGCAACCGATGAAATAGTTGTAGGTCTCTGTAATCGCTTTGGCACATCGTAGTTCTGCTTATTTTCTTCCAGGAACCACGGCGTCGCGGTTATCGGTGTAATTTAATTTGCAATTGTAGAGAATAACGGCTCTCTGTCCGTGACTAGGGATTACCTGCCCCAATCCCTGCGGCGAGAGCCGTTCTTTTTTCTGTCGGGTATCAAAATTTCACGGGTGTTGGTCTATCTGTGAGTTCACTAAGGAACTCGCATGAATATTCCGTGAAATTACCGTTGCACAAAGCTGGGTTTCTGTAGATGATTGGCGGCCAATTTCAGGGGTTTCTAGAGTAATCCAGCTGATTTTTGTCGCGATTCATTTAGGTTTGTTTTCGCTTTGTCACGCCATGCAAGGAGGCTGCGGCCATGCGATCCAATTTAATTTTTCCACAAGGCTTTTGCAGAATTCGCTTTTGCAGGCCAGTGATTGTCTTTTCTGCGGTTTCTTTGCTTAGCGCATTACTAGGATGTGGGAGTGGAGAGAGCAGCACACCCACTTTAAGCATAGAAGCGACAGGCAACACTTCTGCCGGCAGCCAATCAGAGAAACCAACGTTCAATTTTTTTCCTGAGGTTGAAGTGAAAACTTCATCGGGTGCCTTTACGTTAAAGCTAGATGCTCATAACGCACCGTTAACGGTCAGC
This sequence comes from uncultured Pirellulales bacterium, assembly GCA_964538425.1. GTDB lineage: Bacteria > Planctomycetota > Planctomycetia > Pirellulales > JADZDJ01 > JADZDJ01. Next base: position 2,392 of record CAZIGP010000361.1, read on the forward strand.
AACTTTCTTTTTTACGTAAATCGTGGGCTTTACAATGGCACAATTTTTCACGAAGTAAATCGTGATTTCATGATGCTTGGGGGTGGTTTTGATGTAAATTCTGTTGCACGGCCTGCAGAAATGTCCATTCGCAATGAGGCACACAGCGGCCTAAAAAACAGACGTGGAACTATTGCGATGGCTCGACAACCTGACGCTATTGATAGTGCCACAAATCAATTTTTTATCAATTTGGCTGATAATTCTTCGCTTGATTATGCCGGCCAAGGGCCATCGCAATATGGTTATTGTGTTTTTGGAGAAGTAATTTCAGGAAGCGATGTGCTTGATCGCATTAATCAAGTATCAGTGCAACGCACTGAGCAATTTGCAAATGCGCCCGTGAAGCCTGTTGTGATCGAGGCCATGCGGCAGACAAAGTAACTGCTCTAAACACCATTAAGCATTTTCTGTAATTGCAATTAATTCTTTGCTTTAGGTTTTAATCCACGCTGCTGTAGTTCTGCTTCATACGATTGTTGCAAGCGTAACATCAACGAGTCAGCCGTGTATAAGCGGCCCGTAGGATCATTAAAACCTTTGCCTTTGGGAGCCTGCGACAGCATGTTTCCCATATTCTTGCCGTAGGGCGTTTCTGTCATGTACTGGATCATCTTGTAGCCATCCGGGCCACGGATTAGAGCATCGATATTGTCTTTGCCCATCGACATTCGGCCAAGCCGATCGATTCGATCATAGCCAAGTGGGTATTTCGCCATCTGTCGCATGAATTTACGACCGGATTTGGTACGAAACTGAACAACCATGTATTCGTTATCGCTCGGGACTAGCTGGAGAATTTCTTCTTGATCGTGAACATTCCAGCCTAATTTTTTAAGCAGTGGAAAAATCGGCTCGACTTGCCGGCGCGAGATTAAATCTCCGGGCTGATAATTCGGAAACTTTGCAAGTTCGGTTTCTGCAGTTTTCCAAACGATTTCAAAAGGCGGCAGCTCTTTGGGAGCTGCCTGGAGGGGACAAACGAGCCCTATTAAGACAATTCCAAAAGCGATCGATCGCAGCATCATAAAATAACTTTTTGGTAGTTTGGGTAAATTCAAGTTTTCGCCCATTTAAACCCTACGCTACTCATCGGATTAGGCTGCTAACGGGCACGATTTATGCACTGTTTAAACGCTTTATGCGAACCTTACGGGCAAGGCCATTGTCTTTTTGACACGTAAGAGGCTGCTGGAGCG
>CAZIGP010000361.1:3639-5449 GCA_964538425.1 uncultured Pirellulales bacterium
TTGCGATAAAATTTCTCGCTTTTAGACGCTGGCAGCCAGCAGGCGATTTTTGTAAAAACTCCTCTTAATTGTGTTTGCAAATGCTACTTGCTGATCGTAAAATGAACGCCCGGAACAGGCCATCGGGCAAAACGGTAGTAGGAGATGCCGCCATGTCTAAGCCCGTTTATTACGTACAAGAATGTCCGACCTGTGGCCGCCGGCTTCAGATCCGGGTGGCTTATCTAGGCAGGCGAGTCGTTTGCCAACACTGCATGGCTGAGTTTGCAGCCAGCGATCCAGCAGGAAAACCTGCTGCTCCGGCTTCGGATTCTTCCAGCTTGTTGCTGCGCGCTGACGAATTGCTTGCCACGGTGAGCCGACAGCACGGATTTGCCTGAGATTTTTGCTTGATCATTCCAGATCATTCAGGGATCAAGCAATCATCACTTGGGCCGCAAGTTCTACGGTGCGCTGAGGGTCTATTCGTCCCGGCAGCAAAGACTCTAGGTTTTGTGCCGCCGCAGCAATTCCGTAACGAATTGCCGTTAACGGCTCTCGTCCTTGAGCAAGCCCCCAGCCGATACCAGCGGCAAAACAATCGCCACAGCCGATCGCATTGACGACTTTATTTACTGCCAGTGGCTTTGCTCGATAAAAATCTCCTGCGGCTGCAATCCAGATGTCGTCTTTGCCGTTACTAACCACTACCCATTGCGCACCGCGTCGTTGCAATTCGGAAATCGCTTGCCGTAAATCGTCATCGGAACGGATTTCGCAACTCAACGTATGAGCAATCTCATGCCGATTAGGCTTGATTACTAATGGCCTAGCCTCAAGAGCGGCCAACAACTCTGGGCCCCGAACATCAAGTACAGCATGGCAAGATACATGCGATAGCAACCGATGGTAAAAATCAATCGGTGTGTCTCGCGGCAATGAACCGGTTAGTACAACTGCATCGGCGCTTTCGACCGATTCGGCGAACACTTGTTCAAATTCAGTTAACTCAGACTCCGTAATTGCACCAACATTTTCAACTAATTCAGTCGCAGTTCCCGTGTGATCGTCCAAGATGGTGGTGCAGATGCGAGTGGAAGACTGAGTGCGAATCCATAAATGCGGTGCACCTAGATTCGCAAACTCCGTTTCAAAAGCTTCAAAAGCCTGCCCGCCAAGTGTTGAAAGGGTGAGTGTTGCATCCCCGCGGCCACCACATAAATGATGCAAGGCGATGCCCACGTTGATTGATTTACCTGACGAACACCAATGGGCTTCTTTCGCTCGATTTACTTCGCCGGGACGAAAATGATCGAATTGCAGAATTTGCTGCCATGCGGGACTTAAACCAGCGGACACAATCACAGCATATTCTCCAAGATTTTTGTGAGTTCTTCGTTACTTATATCTCTTGGGTTGCCAGCCATGCTATTGCCTTGTGAGCCTTCGACCAAGGCAGGAATTTGCATGCGTTGTACGCCGAGAGCGCTCAGGTTTTTAGGAATATTGATTGCCGTTGCTAGCTTTTCAATGCAATCAATAAATGTATCGGCTGCTGTGGAATCGGTTTGCGAATCAACATCGCAGACATCGCGCCCTAACGCTGCTAGTCTGGCTTCACAAGTATCGCGATTTATTTTCAATGCGACAGGCAGCATTACCGCACATGCCAAACCATGCCGTATCTTGCAATCGGCACCTAGTGCAGCGGCAACTCCATGAGCCATGCCTAAACCTGAATTTGCTAATGCAATACCAGAAAGCAGCGCCGCATGAGCCATCGCTTCACGTGCGGAGCGATTCATTCCATCTTGCACCGCCGTGGGCAAAG
>CAZIGP010000362.1:0-5441 GCA_964538425.1 uncultured Pirellulales bacterium
TTCCAAAGTGCGGTAGCTGTATAACACGGTGCTGTGGTCGCGGTTGCCGAATTCTTTGCCAAGCGAGTGCAAGCTTTGGCCGGTGAGTTGGCGACCAAGATAAATGGCAATGCTGCGTGCGAGTGACACTTGGCGACTGCGCGACGCACTGCTGAGCTTCGCCGGTTTTACGCCGTAATATTTCGCAACGACTTTAGTAATATGAGCAATCGTTGGCTGCGAGCGGCGTCGGCGATCGGCAAGAAAACGACGGGCTTCGTCGAGACCAATCTCGTTTTGAGGATTCGATTTTTCGACTTCGATTCCCAGTGCTGATATCGCTCCTTGCAATTCGGGCACGGTTCCGGTGATGCTTTCGGCCAATAACTGTACGGCCACTGCGGCGATTTTGAGGTGACGCTGAGCGGCAAGCCGGTTCAAAATTTCGATGCGAGCAGCCAAACCCGGCGGGGTAAGCGAAACTTGCAATCCACCGGCGAGCCGGCTTTGTAGCGCCGCAGGCAGATCCGCAATTTCGCTCGGCGGTTTGCGCGAAGTAACAACGACAGGCACTTCGCGAAGCTCAAGGGCATCGAGCGTGTGGATCAGCTCTCGCTGTGCGGCGCGGCGTTCGGCAAGGTCGGTCAAATCTTCAAACACCAACATGTCGGCCGAGCGATACCGTTTGCGGAAGTCGGCCAGCGTATTGTTATCGATCGCGTTGGCAACTTCACGAACAAAATCTGCCGCATGGGTAGCAACGACATTTTCGCAAGCAGCGGCCAAGCCACTGGCCAAGTGCGTTTTGCCGCTACCCGAAGGGCCGTGCAGCACCAGTGGACTGTACGATCGCTCGGCAGAGTTGAGTAACCACTGGGCAGCCACACCAGCGAGACGATTTTCCGGTCCGGCGATGAAAGGATCGCCCGTTGAAGTATCTGGTGCCGCGCCGGTTTTTTCCGCTTGCGCAGCACCGCCGTCGCTCAACAAGCGTGGCAGCGAAATAGTTAAAACGTCGGTTCCGAACACGGCTCCGTCCGCCAAGAAAGAGGTGCTAGCACAGAGCAAAATTTCACACAATTTGGAAGCTGGAATTGTACCAAATTTCAGGTCTGCCGACGAGCCACCGAAAGTGGATTTCTGCTCGGAAAAAACAGCGTTTTTTGCGAGAAAAAAGCAGCCGCTTGGCGATTGCCGAAATGAGGCGGATAATGATGTTGAGCAGAGGCGGAAATTTCCTCGCGAAGCTGCCCGCGGGTTCGTCTCAAATATCCGCGGTCGTAGGAAGCCACTTTCATTTTGGAGGTTCCCATGCAAACGCAAACTCCCGAACAATTGGTGACGAAGAAATGTGCTCCGTGCGAAGGAGGCGTGCCAAAATATTCACAGGCCGAAGCGGAAGAACAATTGAAGAAGCTCAGCGGCTGGCAGTTAACTCACAATGGCCAGCGGATTCGCAAAAATTGGACGATGAAAAATTTCGTCGCCGGGATCGAGTTTTTTGACGCAGTGGCCAAACTGGCCGAGGAAGAGCAACATCACCCCGACTTGCATCTGGAAGGCTACCGCAACGTGTGGATCGAAATTTTCACGCACGCCATTGGCGGGCTGTCAGAAAACGATTTTATCTTGGCCGCGAAGATCGATCGGATCCCGGTCAAGGTGAAGGGCGGATAGCGATCAATCTTTTGACTTTTGGAACACAGCGTTTAAATCACGCGCGCCATGGATGACTGCGAGGATCTCGACGGTATCCTCCAGTGGCCGGAAAAAGACAACGTACTTATCGACCGAAAATAACCGAACGTTTTCGCCAAATTCATTGTGTTGTTCGCCCATCATAGGCTGGGCGGCAAGTAATTCGAAAGTCTCTTCAAGCCGGCCTGCAACGCGAAGAGCCGCAGAACGATTATCACGTTCAATGTATTGAAAGATTTCTCCGATGTTTTGCCGCGCCTCAGGAGCGACCTTGGGACGGCTCATGAAATCTTGTTCTTGCGCTGGGCGTTCTCTCGATCAACTTCGGCAATGATTTCGGCAAAATACTCTCCGAATTTTCCGATTTCGACTTCGTCGTATTCTCCACGCTCGATTTGGGCAATTCCATTTTGGACTTGGGCCCGGACCCGCTCGAAATTTTCTTGCTCGCGCAGTAGCCGCACGGCTTGAGTCATCAGTTGGGCCTCATCCTGATAACGGCCATCGGCCAGTGCATCGTGGACATATTGCTGAAGATCGGCAGGCAGAAGTTCGGTCATGGCGATGGCCTCGGGATTTACTTGAAACCTCATAATTATGTTATCGACACAAACCGAGGGAGGCAATCAATCGCGGTTTTGCGAGTGATTTTCTCAGAGATTTTCGCTATGTTCCTAACATTGCGGCGACGAGACGCTGGCAAAACAACCTGATCAAAACGGATTTTAACCTCAGACATTTCATGGCGCGTGCTTTAGTTACCGGGGCAAGTGGGTTCATTGGCAAGCAATTGGTGGAAGCATTAATTGCCCGCGGTGATGAAGCGGCTTGTTTAGTGCGGCCGACTTCGGATGTGCAGCGATTGAAAGAGCTGGGCGCAAAATTGGTGATGGGAAATGTCACTCAGCCCGATTCGCTCCCGGCAGCAGTAGCCGAGGTGGAGGTTGTTTATCATCTCGCAGGGCTGACAAAAGCCAATAGTTACTCTGCCTATTGCCGCGTGAATGAAGCGGGTGTGCAAAATGTGGCCGAGGCTTGTGCAAAGCGCACATCGCCGCCGATAGTGATTGTCGCTTCGTCGCTGTCAGCCGCAGGTGCAATGCAAGACGAGCGACAACTCCGAGTCGAAAGCGATCCGCCGACGCCGGCTTCAAATTATGGAAAGAGCAAGCGCGCGGGCGAACTGGCCGCGGAAGCACAGGCCGCCAAGATGCCCATCACCGTTTTTCGGCCGCCGATTGTGCTGGGTGGTGGCGATGAACAAGGCTTCGCGCTATTTCGCGGCGTGAAACGATTAGGAATTCACTTGGCAGGAGGTCTGGGAAAGCGGTTTTCAATCGTCTACGTGGCCGATTTAGTGAATGCGATGATCGCGGCCGTCGAAAAAGGAGAGCGGTTGCCAGCCAACCCAGCGCAGGAGTTGGGTCGTGGTTATTACTTTGTGGCAGGGCCGGAAAATCCGTTATATGCCGAGCTGGGTCCACTGGTCGGTCGCGCCATGGATCGGCCTAACGTGAAAGTGCTGCGGATGCCGCAGTTCATGATGTGGATTTCGGCGACCTGCGGTACCGTCACAGGGCGTCTGACAGGCCGAGCGCGATACATGTGCCTCGACCGGGCGAAAGAAATTACCGCCGGCCATTGGATTTGTTCGGCAGAAAAAGCGCGGCGTGATTTAGGCTTTGCGCCCAGTGCGCCGCTCGACGAACAATTGCGCTGGACGGCCGAGTGGTATGCGCGCGAAGGATGGTTATAAGCTCGTGCAGTGCTCGTTCGACTTTAACGACCTGTGCAGCAATAAAAACGTGAGGCAATAAAAAAGCCCAGGGAGGAGAAAACCCTGGGCTTAACGAGAGAGGCACCAACGGAAATTTTGGATCTAAAAGTTCAAAGTTGATTTACCCGCCGATCAATTCTCTTTCGGGTTGTATTTCTTCAGGATATTGATCGACGAAGCTCGCGAGCGCTTTGCTCTTGCAAGGCTGTTGCAGTTTGCGGACGGCCTTGGCTTCAATCTGGCGAACACGTTCGCGGGTCACCGAGAAAATTTGGCCAACTTCTTCGAGCGTGTAAGCGTAACCATCAACCAGACCATAGCGAAGCCTCAGGATTTCGCGTTCGCGATAGCTCAAGTCGTCGAGCACTTGGCGGATACAATCTTTGAGCGATTGTTGATTGACGTCATAAAGTGGATCGTCTTCGCATCGGTCTTGAATAAATTCGCCGAAGAAGCTTTCGTCGTTGTCCCCCATCGGTTGATCGAGCGACAGCGGCTGGCGGCTGATCTTCATCACGCAGCGAGTATCTTCAAGCGAAAGTCCGGCGGCTTCCGCGGCTTCTTCCACAGTTGGCTCGCGACCGGTGGTTTGAACCATTTCACGAGTGATTTGCCGAATTTTGCCCATCGTGTCGATCATGTGCACCGGCAAACGAATGGTGCGGCTTTGATCGGCGATGGCACGAGTAATTGCTTGACGAATCCACCAGGTGGCGTACGTCGAGAACTTGTAGCCGCGGGCGTGTTCAAACTTATCGACCGCTCGCATCAGGCCGGTGTTGCCTTCTTGGATCAGATCGAGGAAGCTGAGGCCGCGGTTGCGATATTTCTTGGCAATCGAGACGACCAGCCGTAAATTGCCGGCGGAAAGCACTCGCTTGGCTTGGTCGTATTTCTTTTGATATTCGACGGTGCGGCGGCTGCGTCGTTCCAGAATCGATGGGCTGTCGAGCGTAATCCGCATCAGGTGGCGAAGCTCTTTTCGCAGATCTTCGAGGCGGCCGAGCGGGCCGTCTTCGCCCGAGGCAAGCTGGGTGCGGATAATCACCATCCGGCGGGAAATTTCGGCGAGTTTTTCCAGCAGCGGTTGCAAGCGGCCGATGCGTAAGTTCGATTCTTCGACCAAACGCACGGCTTTGTCGCGGCGGCGGACGAGTCGTCGCCAGGCGGCGCTCCGTTCTGCTTTTGATGCCGTGCGGCTAATCACGGTGCGGAAGTCGGCTCGATTGCTTCGCAACAAATGAACCAGCGTTTTCAGGTTCGGGTTTAATCGCTGCATGATCTTCTTTTTCATCGAAGTGTTGGTGACAGAAACTTCGATGGTGCGATCAAGGCGGAGCTGGCCGTCGCGAACTTTTTCGAGCAGCGTGACGGCACCTTGTAGCACGTAGTCGCTAGCAAGCATGCTGTGGCGGAAGCGGCGGCGTGTCGATTCAATTTGCTTGGCCGAGGCAATTTCTTCGTCGCGCGACAAGAGCGGAATTTCGCCCATCTGCATCAGATACATTCGCACAGGATCGTCGATTTGGCCGTCTAAGCTGGCCAGATCTTCAACAGTTTCCGCTGCGTCGTCGAGTTCAGGATCTTCGAAGCCGTGTGAATCTTCGGAAGCGGCGCCCATTCGATCGGAAAGCAAGTCGGCGCTGCCAAATCGCGGCGTGCTGCTTTTGCCGTTGGCAGGCGTGTGACCGTTGACTGTGAATCGAGGTTTTCCGCGGCGAGGAGTAGGAGCACGCAGCGTGGGTTTCGATCCGGCAGATTTTCGGGACTTCGACAAAGGATGCTCCTTCGCAGGTGGTGATAAGCTGTGGTGGAGTGTTAACGGGTCGCAGGTGTTTGAAGTGGGAAGCACGCGTGATGCCAGTGGCGCAGCCGATTCGGAAATAGGCAGCGCAACTGGATTAATAGACGGACTTTGCGCCGGGAATGCCGCCTCGGGATGGCGACGACCTTGCGAGCTGCTTGTTGATTTTTGGCTGCATTTCTG
>CAZIGP010000363.1:0-5404 GCA_964538425.1 uncultured Pirellulales bacterium
GCAATCGCCGATCCTGCGAAACCAACAGATAAAACAATGCTAAACAACAGCGCTAGTGCGCCGCGCGAAGACGACCTCAGCCGCATCATGGATGGTCTACCTACAGAAGGTTGCGCCTAACTGACGGCCATCCTCTGCCGCCGAAGCGTGCACCCGGTCGATGGGCAGTAATTAGCTCGGCATCCTGCTCGGCCACGAGAAACATGTGGGATAAGGCGGGCGCCATTTCCCAGCCGACAGATTCAATCCGTTGTCGGCATCTCGACCTTGCAAGCACTGCAAAGCAAATCTCTTGCCCGGTGCACTGTGAGGCTGTTATTGGTGAGTCGCTCCTTCGATGTTTTGGCCGCAGAAAGCGGGTCCACAATTAGCGGCCATGTTCAATATAGGCCATGATTTAGCGTTCGTCAAAAACCCGAAAATAACATTTTCGTGAGACACCCGGCGTAGGACCCTTACAGCCGGTACCAACCACGCCCTAAATGCCGTGAAAAATTGAAAGAACGTAAATTCCCAGGGAAGAGTTTACACGGATAGGCGGGGATATTCCGAGATTGCGGGCAAACGGCCGGGACATCGGAAATTAGAAGGGGAGGCAGGGAGAATGGGAGGGATGGCTTTGATCTGCCTTACGCCCGCCTTTTTCCGCCGTTACACCTTTACTAATTTTCCACTGGCTACCGACTGTGCTTGCTTCTGGCAGAGTGTAATTGCATCGGCTGCCAGGTCACCCCCAAGAGTGGCCGAGGGCTTGCCACTTTTGATCGCTTTGGCCACTTCTTTGAGCTCCGCCACAAAAGCATCCACTGGATCGCCGGCACCTAAATCGGGGCAATGCACTTTGCCTTTGTCGTCGAGAACCGACACTGGCGTTGCTACGTGTGGCTTGCCATCGATCACTGCAAACTCGAACAACAGCGTCGCTTTTTCCAAATGAATTTCATACGCATGATTGAATGCTCGACCTTGTTGCCGAATCACACCGCTTGTGGCCGTCACGACTTGTGCGGCATCTTTGCAAATAAATTGCGATTCTAAAAACTCGACGACTTCACCGCGCATCCGACCGCGACTAAATACGGCTGTGGGCATACCAAATAGCAAGCGAATAAAATGGGCATCGTGAATATGCAAATCCAAGAGCGGCCCGCCGACTTTGTCTGGCTTATAATAATCCGGCAGCCACTGTGGATCAGAAATCACTCGCTTGAAATGTCCGCCAAGCAATTTGCCATACTTGCCTTTGCGAATCGTTTCCAGTGCAAACGCATATTCCGGAAAGAACGGCAAAACGTGGCCGATGCAAAGTAATTTCTTTGCCGCAGCAGCGGCTTTTACCATTCGCGAACCGTCAGCAACTGACAGTGCGATTGGCTTCTCGCAAAATACATGCTTGCCGGCTTTCGATGCCGCGACACTCGCATCGGCATGCATCGCCGGCGGCAAACAGAGATCGACAAAGTCAAGCTTCTTATCGGCGAGCATATCGTCGAGCCGTTCGTATTTGCTGACGCCCGAAAGATCCATCATCTGCCCGGGAGGTCCGAAGTTGCCTTTAATATCTCGCCAATCGCCAGCTAGTCGTTTTTTATTCGGCTCACAGAACGCCGCTACCTTCACTCCTGGCACTCGCTGATAGGCCAAATAGTGAATCATCCCCATGAAGCCGATACCAGCAATGCCGACGTTAAGCATGATGTGAAATCAAAATTGTGTTAAATGAGGCAGAATAAAAGACAAATATGTATGTAAGGCGATAAGAGTGAGGAAAGAAGCTATTGGGCTTTACCACCATTGTTCCTCACGTTCCCCGATTACAAACAGCGCACTCGGAGGGACTCGAACCCCCAACCCTTGGTTCCGAAGACCAATGCTCTATCCATTGAGCTACGAGTGCTAAGTTGTCCTATATCTCGCACTTAGGACAAAACTAAAAAACCTAGTTGCTAGAGTGTACGCCCGGCAGTACACCCGGTACAATAAGTGTACATTAGTCCACTATTTACTTAGCCTACAAAAAAGGCACTCGCTGTCACGAGTGAATGCCTGGGCAACACCTAACCATAACGCAAGGTGCCACCATACCGGATTCTAGCACACGAGGCACATCCGCCAAACCCACTCCGGGGGCTGAACATGGCGACCGCATGTTTGAGACACACGAATTACGACACATACTAGCAATTGCCAGACAGCCCATGCAAACGATAGTGTTATCGGCGACGAATTGTGGATTTGGCCAAACCGATTTAGCATTGCTGTCTATGGAAAATTATCAGCGAGATCGCTATACGATTACGCAGATCCAACATGCATTGCCGACGTAGTGTTCGGCTCATGAATGAATCATTCCGTTCTCGGTAAGTAAGCACCCACTGTAGCGAGCATTCTCAACCAAATGGTGCAAATTTTTCCAACTTATTAAATTCCCCGTGTCAGCTCGGAAATGCTGACTTTCATTCCCTGCGCGATCGCATAGATGTTGCGTAAAGCAAGGTTGCGTTTACCTCTCTCAATGCCGCTAACATACGTTCGGTCGAGACCGCAGTGGTCGGCAAATGCCTCTTGAGAAAAACCCTGCGCCGACCGTAACTTACGCACGCGGTCGCTAAATTTTGCCAGGATGTCCAGCAGGGATTTGCTCATTGCCCCGGGCTACGCCCAATTTGGTTGTAAAGTTCTATTTCATAATCGGGGTTATCGTTGCAATGCTAGGTGCTCTTTATCCTGCCATAGGTGATCGCTGCATTTGTGGTGAGTCAGAGGCAAATTGGATGTTTAGTCAATTTTGTCAATTTGCTGAGTGAGAGTCGGGCTATCGATCAAAAATCAAAAACCGCATGTCAAACATGATGGGAACAGTCAATTCAGGCCCACTGCGCTTTGCATGCGGGATTAGTTGAGAGTTGGGAATGCAAGTGCTGTTTGCGGAGCGTCGCGGCTGCTTTCGCCAGGCAACGCAATTTTGCCTCGGCGACTTGGGAACTAGATATTGGGCTATCTGCAAAGGTCGCAAATCCGCAATCAGGATTTAAGAGTACTCGATCGACGCCAAAAAGTTTGATTGCAGCGTTGGCTTTGGCAAGGATCTCGTCTTCCGATTCAATTTTAGAACTTTTTTGATTGACGACTCCAACACCAATCCGAACATTGTCGGGCAATTTGGCCAAAATGGACAACTCTCCCGCACGCGATGTGCAGCACTCGAGCATCAGAGTTCCGACTTCGATTTGTGACAACAGGCCTACAAGTGGACGGTAATCTCCACTCAACGCCACACTTTCCTCAGTGGTCCAGTTTCCCCGGCAGACGTGTAAAGCGAGGCGTTCACGCGGCAAACCCTTCACGACGGAGTTAATCAATCGCTCGGCGAACTGCAATTCATTCTCGGCAGGGCCTTTATTACTCAAAGCGCCGCACATAAAGCTGCGATTGCCTGTTTCCGGTCGACCATAGACAACTTCGGTGAGCACGGGCTCGTCGATCTGCACCATGGCAACTCCGGCGGCAAGCAAATAATGCACCTCTTCGCGCAGCACACGGACAATGTCTTCCGCCAGTGACTCGCGCCGCTCATATGCTCTGTCTGAAATACACTCCATCCACATCGTCCGAGTTAGCAAGTAGGGCCCCGGTAGGGCAACTTTGATAGGCAAATCAGTTAGGCGACGTACGAATTCGAATTCATGAACAGCGAGCGGTTGACTCCGGCCCAGTGGGCCAAAAACGGCAGGGTGACGGATCTGTGTTGCTGGCACATCGAGCTGTTTCAAAGATGCTGCGAACTCGTCGGGATGGTCGACATAAGGTAGCAGATCCGCAATCGGAACTAATTGGCAATTGTCGAGTCGTCCGGCAATGAAGCTGGCATAATCGTCCCGTCGCTGCTCGCCGTCGGTGACGACGTCCACTCCGGCGCGCAATTGGGCTTCGACCGCAAGTCGCACACCATCATCGGCGATTTCCTGAAAGTCGTTGTTGCTAAGTCGTCCTTCCAGGTGTTCGTGCATTGCTTGAAGAAGCCAGCGCGGTCGCGGCCAGCTTCCGATCCCCATCACCGAGAGTGGTGAAATTATCGGAGCACCGATCGGTTGAGGTAAGCTGCTGGGAATGGTTGCCGGCTTGATTGGCTGCGTGATCGGCATCGGCTTACGCGTCGATACATTGCCGCTTGGTCGTTCTGCTGGCGCAATGAAACGGCCTTTTGAAACAAGAAAGCTTGTGTTGCCATCCTGCTCGATTTGCGAAACAAGATCATTCCCTGTCAGGCGACACCACGATGGTAAATCTTCGCGCACTGACGACTCGGAAGACAGAATCTCGAGAAGTTGCCCTGGAACCAGCGGATCGATGTGCTTGCGAATTAGCAGCAGCAACCCGTTGCCGCAGTCTAGATTGCCGCCGTCGAAACTAATGGTTGGCGCGTGCGAATGTTGGGGTTCCTGAAAAGCCATTACCAACCTATTCTCTTCAGTAGTAGGACGCCTCAATACGACACGCAGGGCGAGCCACCCGCGAGAAATTCAACGAGCTTGGCACCGCCGACTATAGTCGCCCCGGCAATCAGTTTCGTTTCATCGAGATTTCGCTTCTTGAAACAGGGAGAGCAGACTAAGATTTTTCCTCCGGCTTCGACAAAGTTTGTTATGAGTTGCTGTAGCGGCGCAAAGCCTTCTTCGTGAATGTCGTCGGCATAACCCTTGACGGCTAACCGCACGCCCTCGGTGCTCAAAAAGACCATCGTATCTTGCTCGCAGCCGATTGCGGCATTGGCAACGACAAATCCGACGGTTGCTTTGTCCGTGTCATCCTTGGCGCGGGTCAACGATACGCAAAATCGGTTCGCCATTTCATGCGTCCTTTCGCTGAATGAGGTAATTTGGGTGGGTCGCCTGCTTTAATTTGTGGCCGGTAAGTCGACACCAAGCTGGGATGTCCAAAACGGCACCGAGGTCGTTTGTGATCAGGTGAAAGATTTGCCCTGGTTCCAGTTTTCTAATTCGTTGCCGGAGTTCGATGACTAACTCACCACAACCAAGATCGCCCGCATCCCAGGTTTCATTTGCAGTCCAATCCGACATCACTACACCGCAAGCTCCTGTACGCGCACGGTCTCAACCAACTCTTCGAAACCGGTACTGCCATCAATTGATGAATCGCTTTCGTACTGCAAGGTATTAGACGGCCGGTAGATTTTGCAGTCAACTGTGTCGCTGGCGAATTGGGCCCGTTACGAATTGGGATGCCAGACGAGAATCTCGCCTTTGTCGGAGACCGACAAATCACCCGAGTAAACCTGATAAGTGCCTGCTGATGCCGCGGAGGGCACATCAACCTCAAATTTCTTGAGGTGCTGGGCGAAAATAGGCAGGAATGGCGGTGTCGCCGTCGTGGACGCCGACGC
>CAZIGP010000364.1:0-5360 GCA_964538425.1 uncultured Pirellulales bacterium
GCGTCCCAGAGGAATGGCCGTCACGCGTTTTGCTTCGTGCAAGGCTTTGGCATAGTCCAGGGGTTCGTTGGCCTCGTGCTGCTTGGCGAGATGCGAACAAAAGATACTTACTAAACTCGCGGCGGCTGCATCATCGACCAGCCAATTGCTCGCAATCACGCGACGGCTGCCGGCCACCAAAAAGCCGCGCGACAGGGCCCACACTCCTTCGCCTCGCTGCTGTGGGCCATAGTTTGTTTGGCAAGCGCTCAAAATTGCAACCTCACAGCCTTTCAAATTGAGATCATAAATCTCGGGTAACGTCAAATACCCGTCGTCAGCTGAGTTTTCGGTTGCTTGATTGCCCGGCGTCAGCGCGAGAGCACCAAAAAAATTGCCGTAGGCGTTATCGACCAGTCCATGACAAGCCAGGTGAATCACTTCTCGACCGGCCGCCGCCGAGCGCACTTTTGCTTCCGTCGCTTCGCTGCGCAGCAGCTTGTCGGCCTCATAACCCATCTTGCTGAACATTTCGGCGACCCAGCTCACTTCGTTGCGTGAAAAAGGGAGTGGTTTCAATTGGCCGCGCGAAGCAAATCGCGAACTGGGGCGAAAGCTGGCGATTAACTCGTTGGCGCTGGTCGCGGGCGGGTTCGTATTCTGGAGCGTCGGGCGGGCTGGAGCATAAGCTGGATCGCCGACCGTTAGCACCGGCGGTCGGTTTCCTTTGGTGGTTGTGTCGGAAAGGCTGCGCTGCGAGAGATTGTAAATGAGCGTCGCGGAAGGGCCGGAAATAATCGGCGGACCGCGGTCTAGTAGATACACCGGCTCTGCTGCAGGTTCTACTACTAGCGCGTCAAACGGCAAATTGACGAGCGAGCCGTCGGGAATCACGATCAATCGCTGGTACTTCCCGGTGGTTAGACCCTCGCGCTCTGCTTCCGGGATCAGCAGTTTCCATAGCAGCGCGAGCCGATCGGTGGTGTCGATATTGTTCTCCGCGGTCGCTATTCGCTGCGACAATTCTTGGCCGCCGATCGTAATCGCGACTTTTACCTTGTCCGCGGTCAAAGGACCGGCGTCGATGCCAAGTTGCTTTGCGACTTCCTCCGACAGTTTTAACGGAATGACACGAGGCTTTTCTTCGCTTCCGAAGACGAATAGAAATGAGCCTTCTTCCCCGACAAAATATTGCAGCATCAGTGCCTGTTGTTTAGCCACCCACGACTGCAATTGGGATAACTTTATGGGCTGAAAATCGTTGCCAACCATCAATCGATAAATGGGACTGGCATTGCGAATGTCGGCATAGACATCGACTTGTTGCTGCCGTGCTGCGGCGAGGTGGCGCGACAGCTCTGTTTCCTCCCGCTCCCTTTGTGCCGCCGATAGATCGGTTCGTTGCGATAACAACTCGATTTGTTTTTCGATGCTAGCGATTGCCACTTGCGCCGCCGATTCACGTTGCCGAAATCGCTGCGCATCGGCGGCCGGCAGCGATGCCAACAGATCGACTCCTTGAAGCCGTATCTGATCGGTCAAGGTGCGAGATCGAGCCCGCTCAACCGCTGCAAAAGCCTCGTCGAGATGACCCAACTCGATCTGCCAATCGATCAGATCTCCCTGGGCGATGGAGTGTCCGAAGAAGAAATCTGCACGCTGCTTTTCTGCTCCTGCAACTTGGGTGCGCATTGCTTCGGCAATCCGTAGTGCTTGTTGCACGTCGGCGACGGCCTCGTCGCGCCGGCCCATGCCCCAGCGCAATACCGCCCGATTGTGATAACAATCGGAGTGTAAAAGGCGATCGCCGTTCGATTTTTCCAGGATTTTAATGGCCCGATTCACAAACGGTTCGCCGTCGGCGTAACGCTTCTGAGCCTTAAATAACAGCCCTAGGTCGGCGAGTGCGAAAGCGACGTCGGGATGACTTGGCCCATGATTTTGCTCTGCGATTTCGAGCGCTCGTTTATATAGCGATTCTGACTCGTCGAACTTTTCCAGCTCGCGATAGACATTGCCGAGGGTGCAGAGCGATTTGCCGATGTCAGGATGGTCGGCCCGCAACGTCTTTTGTCGTAGCTCGAGCGCGCGTCGGCAGAGTGGCTCTGCGCGAGAATAGTTGCCTACTAGTTGGTAGACCAGCGCTAAATTCTCGAGCGACGACGCGAAGTCAGCGTCATCTGGCCCGACCACGGTTTGATATGTATCGAGCGCCCGCTGGTAGGCCGCTTCGGCATCCGGGAGTTTGTTTTGCTGCAGGTAGGCATTTCCCAGATTATTGAGCGTGTGAGCCAGGTCAACATGAGGTTTGCCTCCTTCCCGCTGATGTTGTGCTTCTAAGATTCGCAAAGATTTCTTGAGCAGCACTTCGGCTTCGTACAGACGCCCTTGGCGTAGGTAACAATTTGCCAAATTACTGATCATTTCGGCCATGGCGCCGTGCTCGGGGCCAACGACGCGCTCGAACAGGGACATCGATCGCAAATAGACCGATTCAGCTTCTGAATAGCGTCCTTCGCGAGCATAGGCCAATCCTAGGCATTGGAGCGCTAGCGCTAACTTTCCGTTGTCGCCTACAAACGATCGGCGAGAGACGGCGACCATGTCCTGTGCATGTTTTTCTGCTTGGGCATAGCGGCCATCGTCGAGCGCAGTGTTCCAGTCGGCAAACAACTGCTGATATTCTGCCAGGGCTTCCGCGCCACGAGCGTTTTCGGCATTGCCGAAGAGGTAAACAGCCAGCAGCGCCGCAATGCTTGCCATTACGTAATGTCGAAGGTGCCTTTGCATGAGACGAGCGCTATGAGGAAAAGTGCCTATGGGCAGGCGGAGTGAAAAAACACTGCCAATTAGTTTATTCTCGCCGGCCCGGCCGCATCCAGAGGCAGGCGGCCGCGAGTGCAGACTTAGTGTTAACAATCCGACGCGGATGAGTGCCAAATAGTTCCAATCCAGAAAGTTGCTTTATGCGGGGCAAACCACGCTTTTCGCAAAGCCTCAGGGCGTGCCAACCCACCGCTTAGATTGTTCGGGATTATTGCGAATTCTGCTACACATATAGATCTCTTAGCCGCTGAAGGTTTTGTCAACGTTTTGTCCGTTCCTTCTCGCTGTTTTTTTCTCGTTCTTTTCCTTTACCTGTGTAGGCTTTGCACTTCCGTCAAAACCCTCCGCCTTGTATACGTACCGCCGATTCCTATACTACAGCAGGGAGTTTTGCGAATGCTGTCGGCGAGGGAATTCGCCTGTTCTAAGACGCTTTTTTTGGAAAAAAGACCCGTGCAAGCTGCCAAATCGACCGCGTTACCCGAGGTTGCCGGAAGTTCGTTCATCGGCCGGCACCAGTTTCTGATTTACCGGCTGTTTTCGCTGACCGGATTGATGGTTGGCGGGTATGTCCTTGTCCATCTGGCCACGAATGCTTCGGTGCTGATGGGCCCGCGCATGTTCCAAGAGCAGGTGAATCGGATTCATTCGCTTGGGCCGCTGCTTCCCATTGTTGAGTGGACGTTCATTTTTATTCCGATTTTGTTTCATGCAATTGTCGGACTGGGAATTGCCTTTGGCTGCATGCCGAATGTGGCGCAGTATCAGTATGGCAGTAACATTCGGTTTACCTTGCAACGGTTTACTGGCATGATCATTGCCTTCTTTATTTTGTTTCATGTCTTGCAATTACATCATTTAGGCAAGTTTGTTGGCGGGGGGAAATTTGACCCTCACCATGCTACTTCGTCGGCGGCGGTGGCCATTGATTCTTTGCCGGTGCAAATTTTGTATGCGGTGGGAACCTTGTGTGCCGTGTTTCACTTTGCCAATGGCATTTGGACTTTCGGCATCACGTGGGGTATTTGGACGAGCGATGCCGCTCAACGTCGCGCGGGGTACGTTTGTACGGCGTTTGGAATTTTGCTTGCGCTGGTTGGCATGGGGGCTTTGTACGGCATCAGCACAGTCAATGTTCAGAAGGCCGAAGTGATTGAAAATAAGCTCATTGAGCGAGAACAAAGCGAAGGGATCATTAGCGCGGATGTCGACTTGGGATTGCCCGCTGTGTCTCCCAAGGCAGTATCTCCCAAGGCAGTCGGCTCTTCGTCGGAGGAAAAGTAACCCATGGCAAAGCAACGTGTATTAGTGGTCGGGGGTGGATTAGCAGGGTTGGCTGCTTCGATGAAGCTGGCCGAACTTGGGATCGATGTCGATCTGCTTAGTCTTACGCCAGTTAAGCGTTCGCACAGCGTTTGTGCCCAAGGGGGCATTAACAGTGTGAACGATTTGACTCGCCAGCAGGGGGACAACGAGTGGAAGCACTTTGACGATACCGTTTATGGCGGCGACTTTTTGCAGCATCAGCCGCCCGTGAAGGAAATGTGCGAATGGGGGCCGAAGATTATCGATCTGATGGATCGGTTGGGCGTGCCATTTAATCGGACTTCCGAAGGTTACCGCGATCAACGCCGCTTCGGCGGCACGCTGTATAAGCGCACGGCGTTTGCCGGTGCGACCACCGGACAGCAATTGCTGTATGCTTTAGATGAACAAGTTCGCCGCTGGGAAGTGGCCGGCAAAGTGACGAAGTACGAGTTTTGGGATTTGCTCGCACCCGTGCTAGATAGCAACGGTCGCTGCCGTGGGGCAATTGCTCAAGACTTGGTTTCGATGGAAATTCGTTCGTTTCCGGCTGATGCGGTCATCGTTGCGTCGGGTGGTTGCGGGTTGATTTACGGCCGTTCGACGATGTCGATGGTTTGCACTGGCAGTGCCGCGAGCCGTTGTTTTCAGGCCGGTGCGTTCTACGGCAACGGCGAGTTTATTCAGGTTCATCCGACGGCCGTTCCTGGCGCCGACAAGCTGCGACTGATGAGCGAAAGTGCTCGCGGTGAAGGTGGCCGCGTGTGGGTGCCGCGTAAGCCGCAAGATTCGCGCGAGCCGAAGGCAATTCCTGAAACCGAGCGTTATTACTTCCTGGAAGAACGTTATCCGAAGTATGGCAATTTGGTGCCGCGCGATATTGCCACGCGTGAGATTTTCAACGTTTGCACGAATGAAGGCTTGAGTGTCGATAAAGAACGTTTGGCGGTGTATCTCGATTTAACACATATTCCGCGGGCGGTATTGGATCAGAAGCTGGGCGGCATTTTGAGCATCTATGAGAAATTCCAAGGCGTCGATCCGCGCGACGTGCCGATGAAGATTTTCCCCGCCGTACATTATTCGATGGGCGGTTTGTGGGTTGATTACGAGAAGTCGGCGAGTGGCGGTTTGAAGATGGGAGCGGTTCGCAATCAACAAACTAACATTCCCGGTTTGTACGCGATTGGTGAGTGCGATTACCAATATCATGGAGCCAATCGATTGGGAGCGAATTCGCTGCTGAGTTG
>CAZIGP010000365.1:0-5343 GCA_964538425.1 uncultured Pirellulales bacterium
CATGTCGAGCAAGTACGAAGTTTGAATATTCCGCATCGCTTTCTGCTAGGGTTTATGGTCCATGCTGGACGACATACGCCGGCCACCGTGGAACGGAACATTCGCCGGGCAATTGATCTTCGTGAAGAAGGCGTCGACGGCTATTGGGTGTACAGCACCGGGCCGTTCACGCAACTTGCACCAAAGCGAGCCGATCCCTCCAAAGCTTCTGGGCCCAAAAAGGGTGGCTGGTGGATTACTGCACCGCCAGACCAATTTTGGAATGCGATCAGCCGAGGTAATCAGCAAGATTTGCCGCTCGACGAATTGCAACTCTATCGCCCTGGAATTGAGTTACCTCAAGGCAGCAAGTTGCTTACCCGCAACCGATTTTATCCGGGGTCACGAGAAGAAGGCGTCCAGCCCGTTGTGCACTATAGCCACGAGCCCGACTTTCCATTTCATCTTGATCCAAAACGAGAAAAGCCATTTCAACCAGGTGGTGTTGTGTGGAAGCCGCTGGGCCAAGGAAAAACACTTGCCATCGATGTGGATCTTGGTCAGTTGAGACAGATCGACAAGATTTTTTTACTGGCAGGGCATCATGGCGAAACCTATTTTCCGGTCGGAGGAACTTTGTATGTTAGTACCAGCACCGACGGGCAACTGTACTACGATCTCGCGGAAATTCTCGTTGAAGGCGGCCGCAAGTTGCGAATGCCGTTCGGCCAGGAGGATTACGGCTACATATGGCAGGAGCTAGGACTTAAAGCCCGGTATCTTCGCTTAAGCTTCTGCCAGACCGATCCCAACGTAAAATTTCCCGGCACAGACAAACATTACAAAGCGTTTGCGCTGGAAGAACTAGCCGTTTGGGGACGTAAGTCCGACGGTTAAGCTGCAATCCTGACTGAATTCGGAATTTTCAGGAATTCTGCTACTGGGAGGCTTTTATCGCCGCGGGCAATCCTGGCACGCCGTCTTCGCCAGCGGGCACGGTGATTGAAGAACCTTCGAAGTCATCGCCGATGGCTTCGTAGCGTCCACCCAGTTGTTCGGCCAAAAACGCTTCGGTCACTGCGTTGAACGCGAGGCTGTTTTCCGGCCGCGCGAAGCCGTGACCTTCATCAGGAAACAGCACGTAAGTTACCGGGATTTTTTTCTGCTGCATCGCATAAACAATTTGATCGGCTTCGGCCACTTTTACGCGTGGATCGTTTTTGCCTTGGCCAATGAGCAGCGGGCGTTTAATTTGCTCGACCTTTGTGAGCGGTGAACGTTCGAGCAGAAACGCTTTGCCTTCTTCGGTGGTGTGATCGCCAACGCGCGATTTAAACATCTCGAGCGCCGGAGCCCAGTAAGGTGGAATGCTATTGAGCAGTGTGACCAAGCTCGACGGCCCGACGACATCGATGCCACAGGCAAATTTTTCTGGGGTAAAGGTGAGACCGACCAGCGTGGCATATCCGCCGTAACTTCCGCCCGAAATTGCTACTTTGTCGGGATCCGCAATTTTTTCTTTGACGGCCCAATCGACGGCATCAAGAAGATCGTCGTGCATCTTGGCGGCCCATTCTTTGTTGGCAGAATTGATGAACTTTTTACCAAAGCCGGTTGAGCCGCGGTAATTTACGCTGAGTACGGCGTAACCACGATTGGCCAGCAGTTGATGCTCAGGATCGAATCCCCAGCCGTCGCGTGCCCATGGCCCGCCGTGAACGTTGAGCACCATCGGCACGGGTTTATTTGGTCGACCATCGCCATCAGGATCGCTGCCCGGCGGCAATGTCAAATAGCTGACCAATTTCATTCCGTCGCGGCTGTCGATGACCACCGGATGCATCTTTTGCAGCGGCTGACCTTCCAGATCTTTGCGATTAGTAAATAAGAATTTTGGTTCTTTGGTGTCGCGGTCGTAGTAGTAGTAACGGACCGGGCCATCATCCATCAGAAAGGCAACGATCCACTTGCGATCATCCAAAGTGCGGCTCGCAATGCTGATATCGCCGTCGGCCAGCTTTTTCAAACGGCTGTAATCTTCTTCGACATCTTTATCGAAAAACTGCCACTTGGTGCGATCGTAAGTGAACGACACGCCTTGGATGGTGTTCTTCGTCGGATGGGCCATGATTCCGCCGATGTCGGCCAAATCGTTTTCGGCAACCAATTTTTCTTCACCGTCTTTTAAGTTCACGGTTTTTAGCGCGCCGGTATCGCGGCCACGGCTGTCGATCAGATACATCACATCGCCCGATTCATCGAAGCCGGCCGGAGAGGTGGTCATGGTGTCTTCCATGCCGATTTTGATGAAATCTTCCCAGCCTTCTTTACCATCGGGTTTGAGCAGCATACTGCCGCCGTCTTCAGTCATTTTGGTGGCAAAGCGAACTCGGTAATCTTCATCCGTAACGAAGCCCGCAAACTCGGGATTCTTTTGGATTAGCTTCTTTTCGCCGGTGCTGATGTTCATCAAATACAGGTCGTGAAACTGTTCGTCGCGATCGTTCAAGCCAACGACGATTTCTTCTGGCTTTTTCCAGCTTACTTCTTGAATTTCTGCGCGTACTTTCGGCAGTGGCGTAAGATCTTTGGTTTTTCCAGTATCTAGATCGACGGCGTAAACGTGCCAGTTTTCGTCGCCATCTTGATCTTGCACATACAGAATGTGCTTGTTCGTAAACGCCCAGAAGTAAGAACGGATGCCGCGCTTGTCATCATGAGTGACCGGCTTGGCAGCATTGGGATCGTCAATCGGCCCGACCCACACGTTCAGTACGCCATCGACTGGCGCCAAATATGCCAGCCGCTTACCATCGGGGCTCATGCGAGCCGATGCCTTATCGGGATTGCCAAAGAGCACATGCCGAGGAATGAGCGGGGCAACTTGATCAAGTGCATGTGGTTTGGCGGAGGTTACCTTTTCGGAAGTCTTCACTTTGTTGGCTACCTTTTCAGATGATTTTTTGGAATCGCTGCTTGAAGTTTCATTCGCGGTATCGAGCGACGGCTTGCCTGCGGGAATGGCTTCCGCCGCATTGCGATTTGCTGCACTGGCAGGGGCATTTGTTGGCGCCGGCGCGCAACCAACCGAGGGCACAACGACTGTAATACATATCAATCCAACCATGAATAGGGTCGTCAAGATGATAGCCGATTTTGGTTCCGCTGGCATGAATCTAATCTCCTCTTCTTCCTGCTCGATTGAGCGAGGTGTAATGCACAGAGTGTCTTGGTGGCAAGGTGCACCAAGATAGTCGATGCAATCGAATTTCAACAAGGTGAATCGTAAGGCGTTAAGTCTAGAAAAATAGCCCTCGAAGGCGGGCTTAACATTCCTACGGTTTTGGGCCTCGGAAAGTTCCCGTAAGGCATTTTTGCGGCAATTCCTTTACCCACTCTAACGTGGTATAGTCAAACCCCTACTATAAAGCTGTTTTTCTAATTTTATCCAGATTGAACGACGTCATGACATTGGCGCCGGTTAGCAAGATGCGTTCGAAGCAGGGCGCTCATCGTACCGCTAGCGCATCATCACCTGAAGCACCACCTTTTGTTTCGCGTTATCAACCACTGGTGCTCGCGACCACTGCCGTTGGGCTGGGCATTGTAGCCGATCGCCAAGCATGGCATTTAGTTCCGTCCTCGTTCGAAGCATGGTGGCTGATTGCGACCATCAGTATTGCGACGTGGTTCCTATTGTGTTGGATGAATCACTTGGTCGCCGGCATGTTGGCGTTGAGTATCGCATTGGTCGCAATTGGCGGAGCGTGGCATCATACTCGTTGGAATTTATTTAGCGACAATGAAATTGGCCGTGTGGCATCGGCAGAATCACAACCTTTCTGTTTGGAAGTGATTGCAGCCACGGCACCGCAAATTTTGCCCGCGCCTGCGCCGGACCCATTACGAACGATTCCGGCGACTGCGGAAAGTCGATTTGTCGCGGAAGCGGTGGCGATGCGAGACGGTTTCGCATGGAAACCGGCCAGTGGGCGTGTGCGAGTTTGGATCAGCGGATCGCTCGAGGGAATCAACATCGGCGATCGGCTGCGCATTTTTGGGCAACTTGCCGCGCCAACTCCGCCGAATAACCCAGGGGAGTTTGATTTTGCAGCACATTCGCGCGCTGATCGTGAGCTATGCGTCATCCGTGTTGAATCGGTTGAGTGCATTCGCACCATTGAATCGGCATCGCGATGGGGCATTTCGTACTGGCTCAATGAAGCGAGACAAAGTGGCAACCGATTATTGCATCGCTATCTATCACCTCGCAGTACGGCACTTGCTTCTGCGCTGCTGTTAGGCCAGCGGGAACACATCGACCAAAACACGAACGATGCTTTTTTGCGAACGGGTACGATTCATGTTCTTAGCATTTCTGGTTTGCATGTTGCCATTCTTGCCTGGGCATTGTTTAAGGCGTTTCGCACCGGCTGGATGTCGCGCCGTGCTGCACTTTTTTCGGTGGCCATGATTACCGGTGGCTACATGCTGGTCACCGGCGCCGAGCCTCCTGTGGTAAGGGCAACTTTGCTCGTCTGGGTAATTTGCGGTTCGTTATGGTTCGGACGAAGAAGCGATGGATTGAATAGCTTGGCGTTAACGGCGCTCGTGGTGTTGGCGATAAATCCTGCCGATTTATTTCGCGTTGGCGTGCAATTGTCGTTTCTTTCCGTGGCAGTGCTCATGGGAGTGGTTCCAAAATTGTTGCCAAAACGACAAGTGGAACCGTTGGATCAATTGATCGCGGCGACACGTCCTCCAGTACAGCGCATGGCAATTCAATTCGGCCACTATGTGACTTGGGCATTTGTTGTGGGCGTTATCATGGGGCTGCTCATTGCGCCGATTACGATGTCGCACTTTCATTTACTTTCGCCTGTAGGGTTGGTGTTGAATCTATTGCTCGCGCCGATCGTCACCTTGCTGATGGCGGCGGGGTTCGGAATTTTGCTTTTCGGTTGGCTCCTACCGCCGCTGGGAATGGCGCTTGGTTGGGTGTGCGATGTGAATCTGCAGGCGCTCGATTCGATCGTGCAATCAGCAGCAAATTGGCCCGGAAGTTATTTCTGGACTCCTGGGCCAACAACAGGTTGGTTAATTCTGCTTTATCTTGGTGGAACGGCAGCGATGATGATGCCTCGCTTGGTGCAGCCGTTGCGGTTGCGGCTAGCAATGGCTTGCGGCTGGTGTGGACTTTGCTTGATTGCTGCTTTGCCCGCGATTAGACCTGCAACCGAGCTGCGTTGCACTTTTGTTTCGGTTGGTCACGGCTGTGCCGTTGTCTTGGAATTGCCTGTTGGCTAATCGTTGCTTTACGACGCCGGCCGAATGGGCTCGCCGTTTGCCGCCGAGCGTTCTGTA
>CAZIGP010000366.1:0-5324 GCA_964538425.1 uncultured Pirellulales bacterium
CGTCGGCCGCATGGGTACAGTCGCTTTAGGGCGTGAAAATTACCGAGGTACATCTTCGCCAGTTCGAGCAAGGTAAAGCCAAAACGCTTGATACTCGTCGCGGGTCGCTACTGTTGACGCATTTTGGTTTGTCGGGGCCGGTTGCACTCGATATCAGCCGGCATGTCAGTGGCCATCCAGAGCCTCAACGATTGCACCTGGAATGCGATTTTCTTCCTGGTATCAAAATCAATACTCTCGACGAACAATTGCGAAGCCAAGCGCAAAGCAGCGGTAAGAAGCAATTGCTAACGATTGTTCCCGAAATTTTGCCACGACGATTGGCCGAGTCGCTCGTGAATGTTGCAGGCTTGTCGCCCGATCAAAAGGCTGCAGAATTGAGCAATGCGAATCGAACAACGTTAGTGCAAGCAATCAAGCAAACCTCCATTGCCGTTACCGGCACACGAGGTTTTGCGAAGGCCGAAGTTACGGCCGGAGGGATTTCGCTCGATGAAGTCGATTCTCGCACAATGCAAAGCAAGCTTGTGCCAGGGTTGTTTCTTGCTGGTGAAGTGCTCGACCTCGACGGCCCTATCGGTGGTTACAATTTTCAGGCTGCCTTTAGCACCGGCTGGTTGGCGGGGTTGAGCGTTTGAGCCACCAGAGGGTAAAACGGACGCAATCCATTCAAAAGGAGTTTTCATGGATCTTGCGGTTGCGGAACGAATGGCGCGATACTTGATGCGCAAACACGGTTTGTCGGGGGAGTGGAAATTCGAGTTTGATCGCGCCCTGCTACGTTTCGGCAGTTGTCAGTGGCGGCGGAAAAAAATTACGCTTTCGGCTCACTTAACGGAACTTAACGACGAGACACAAGTACGCGATACGATTCTGCACGAAATTGCTCACGCTTTGGCACCGCCGCGAGCAGGACATGGCAAAAAATGGAAGCAAATTGCTGCGGCCATTGGTTGCAATGCTATGCGGTGCTATGGAGATGAAGTCATCGCACCCAAACCAAAATTTGTTGGCACATGCCCACGGTGTTCGATGACGGTGGCGAGAAATCGCAGAAACCGCTTGTCTTGCGCAAAGTGTGATCGACGATTTAACCCCAAGTTTTTACTCGTGTGGGATGTGGCATAATGGGGTTTTGCCCTTATCTTTTGCAAGTTAGCCCGCAATGATGACCGGCCACGATTATGAATTGCTCGATTTCGGCAATGAACGCAAATTAGAGCGATTTGGTCCATTGGTGTTAGATCGCCCTGCACCGGCTGCAATTAATCGGCAAGAGCGGCCAGAACTGTGGAAAACGGCCGATGCAAAATTCGACTTAAGCAGCAACACAAAATCTGGCCCGCAGCGAGGCGAGTGGAATTTGGGAAGTGATATTCCTACCTCGTGGACAATTTGCTTTGATGAGCTGCAATTTGAGTTAAAACGCACCGATTTTGGCCACATCGGTATTTTTCCTGAACAAGCAAAAAATTGGCAATGGATTTGCGAAGCTTTGCGTGGTTGCAGCGAACCTATAAAAGTTCTGAACCTTTTTGCTTATACCGGCGGCAGCACGATAGCAGCAGCAACGAAGAATGCATCGGTCACTCACGTCGATGCTGCTGCCAACGTGGTTGCCTGGGCGCGACGAAATGCGGAATTGTCGAACCTGTCTCATGCGCCAATTCGCTGGATTACCGAAGACGCACTCAAATTCGCGCAACGAGAATTGAAACGCAATCGACAGTATGATGCCGTCATCCTTGACCCACCCAGTTACGGCCACGGCCCGGGCGGAGAAGTGTGGAAGATCGATCAGCATTTGCCAGAGCTCTTGCAAGTTTGCCGAGAATTGACTGGTCCACAACCAAAATTCTTGCTACTCACATGCCATGCTGCCGGTTACGACGGGTTGCGGCTAAAAGACTGCTTAAAAGATGCCGGCTTCGATGGCCACACAAGTTCAACCGAATTTGGCGACTTATGGCTGACGATGGCGGACGGCCGCCAACTTCATAGTGGCACTTTTGCGCGAATCAGAACTTCGCACTAAAGATCATTTGGGTTGCATCCGCACGGCGCCATCGAGTCGAATGACTTCGCCATTCAAGTACGGATTTTCAACAATTGTCTGCACCAGGTGAGCAAATTCTTCAGGCTTTCCTAATCGTGGCGGAAAAGGAATTTGCGAACCGAGCGATTGTCGAAGCTTTTCGGTTGTACCAGCCATCATGGCTGTATCAAAAATGCCCGGGGCAATGGCAACAATGCGAATACCAAATCGTGCCAACTCTCGGGCTGCCGGTAAAGTGAGACTAGCAACGCCTCCTTTACTGGCTGAGTAAGCTGCCTGTCCTATTTGCCCTTCAAAGGCTGCAACTGAAGAAGTGTTGATGATTACGCCTCGTTCGCCACTTTCATTCGGCGTATTGATTTGCATGGCCGCGGCAGCCAGTCGCAGCACGTTAAATGTGCCAATGAGATTGATGCGAATTACTTTTTCGAACAGCGCCAAATCATGAGGCCCTTCTTTGCCAACAATTCGTGCGGCACCCAAGATACCAGCACACTGAATCAGTCCATGAAGTGCGCCAAACTCTTTTAGAGCCAGATCGACAGCTACTTGTGCATCGGCCGCATTCGTAACATCAGTTTTTATAAACCGCGTGGCTTTACCAGATTCGGTGACTACTGCTTGCCCAGCCGCTTCATTCAAATCGGCAACTACAACGCGGCCGCCAGCCGCAAGCAATTGGCGCACACAAGCTAACCCCAAGCCACTGGCGCCACCGGTTACGAGAAAAGTACGTTCGTTGATGTCCACGTTGATTTCTCCATAGTTGGCGACGGAGCGCGGCGTTTTTCAATCTCCCTCTGGCGGCTGCTTGGTTCCGTTCTGTTCTCGCAGGATCGGTTTTACTCGCATGCCATCTCGCAAACTAGTTTCAGGCGCTAGCACCACCTCTTCATTGGTTTGAACACCTTCCATAATTTCAACATGTTCATCATTCATCAAGCCCACTTTCACCGGTTGTAATTGCACTTTGCCGCTGCGGATGACGAAAAGTTGCCAACCGCCGTCACCACTACGAAATAATGCCGAGCGAGGCACGATTAACGCATCGTTTTTCTGAACAGTGAAAATTTTCACGCGCACGCGATAATCGACGCCCAAGCCTCGTTCATTTCGCACGCGATCTAAATCTTTGGGATCGAACCCAATAATTACTTTAACCCGCTGTTGTTCGACACCCAATGAACTGGTCTTGGTAAAACCCGCCGGATAAATTCGTTTTACCTTACCATTGGCTGGCACCGGTCCAATCGCCGGACCGGTGATTTCAACATTATCTTTCTCTTTCACATTCACGACATCTTGGCTAAGGATATCGGCTTCGATTTCCAAATCTTCCAGCCGGCCAATTTTAAGCAGCACCGTACCGGCCGAAACTTGCCGTTCATCGCTCATGGAGCGATCCAGCACAACACCTTCGATAGGGCTTCGCAAATCGCCCCGCTTCCGATCCCGATCGGCTTCTTTCCAGCGCACTTTGGCTTCTTCGAGTTGCATTTTCAAGACATCGTGCGTCAATGTTTTGCGATCGATGTATTGTTTCACAGCCGTAGGCATTAACGCCGTGGCCGCCTGCATGGCCTCCATGCCGCGCAGCACGAGCAAATCTTCCTGGTAGTCAACGCTGGCTTGCACTTGTTCGAGTTGGGCACGTTCAAAATCATCATCGGTGACAGTATTTGTTGCGCGCAACCTGCGCACACGCGCCAAATTACTTGCGGCATATTCAGATTTTGCTTTGCCAGCCTCAACCCGTGCCTTGGCGGCTTCGACAGCCCGATCCATCGACACGACAAAATTGACGGTTTGTTTCAGGCCGGTCGTTTCTACGCTAGCGTCGTCGTTTTCAACAATGGAAGCTTTCAATCGATCGACCGCAGCGGTGGCTTCTTCCACATTCAATTGCAAGTCGGAAGGTAATACCTGAGCAACAATTTGATCTTTGTTAACTGAGGTACCTTCCACAATTTCAATCGGGGCAATGCGGCCATCGAATGGCATCGTAATGTTATAAGTTTGCGGCAACCGTGTTTTGCCACGCTCTTCAATAAATTCCGCAATCGACCCGTGACGCGCCGCGGCGGCTTCAACCGGTAACCCGCCATCCATAAAGCGAGAGACCACTGCCAGAATAGCAATGGCGGCTATCACGATTACAGCAATCATCCAGGTACGCATAAAAGACAACGCCGAAAATTAAAATCAGGACAGGAGGGGCAAATAAATAATCTAACGAATTGTACGTCACAACGATGAGGTTCAAAATTGCTCGCTGATAGGAGGATTGCCGATTTTTGCAGGTTTTTTAGGCTCTGTATTGGATTTTGCCTTAGGCTCACTCTTTCACATTGAGCGCTTCGCGCCAGTCGAGTTTGTTGATTTCTCGCTGAACAAATAAGTGTGCCGCCAGGCCGAAAAACATGGCAAGTACGATTACTGCAATCCATACGACTGGCGGAGAAACGAGCGGAAAGCGAAACATTTCTGTGTCGTAGACCGTCGTAAGCCAGACGCATAAAGAATATCCCAGCGGCAAGCCCAGCAACGTTCCTAACGCGTTGACCATCATGCTTTCGCGCAGAAAATAACCGCCGACTTGGTATTCGGTATAACCTAAGACTCGCAACGTTGCCACTTCGCGTTTTCGTTCGGCCAAGCTAATCAACGACGTGTTCAATAAGCTTGAAAAGAAAATGACGCCGGCAAATAAGACTAACAAACCAATAAAAATCGATTGGGTATTAACGACCGTTTCCACTAGATTCTTGATCGTATTCGTGCGGGCGTTGTAGCTTTGCAGTGCAGGCAATTCCTTCAATTCTTTTAGCATTTCACCATGCAATTGCCGACTGGGGTTTGTTTGTACTTGAACCCCGGTAACAGCCATTTCCTCACCAATCAATCGGCTTAAGTAGTCGATATTGGCATACACACCGAGCCCCATGTAACTATCAGCGATTTGCACTACAGGCACCGCGCGGGTTTGCCGCAGGCCTTTGGTGGGTTTGATCAAAACAGAGTCACCAGCTTTCAAATGCAACAAGTTGGCCATTTTGCGAGTCATCGTCAAACCAACTGGCTGAAT
This sequence comes from uncultured Pirellulales bacterium, assembly GCA_964538425.1. GTDB lineage: Bacteria > Planctomycetota > Planctomycetia > Pirellulales > JADZDJ01 > JADZDJ01. The sequence continues at coordinate 5,142 of CAZIGP010000366.1, forward strand.
TGGCACGTGCCGAGCCTCCAAATCACGGGGCATAGTCAGTCGCGCGTCGGCTCTTAATCCGGTAATGCCACCTTTCCGCCGATAAGGGCCGTTGAAAAATTCGCAGCTTACATCCAGTGTTGGCTCGGCGTAATCGACGCCTGGTAAATAACTCACTTCTTGTAATGCATCCCAGCCGCGTTC
>CAZIGP010000367.1:0-5317 GCA_964538425.1 uncultured Pirellulales bacterium
GTTGAGCAGCATTGACTTCGGCTTCGGTGATCGCTACTTTCTTCCCCGATTCGTCAGCGACCAATTGGCGTGAAGTTGGCAGGAAAACCATCATCGCCATAGCACACCCAAAAAATTTTGAGTAAGCATTGAGAACTGTCCATCGCATGACACTTCCTCCGGTAAGAAATTTTAGTTATTGCTTAAATCAGTTACTCGTCCTCAAGTGAGAAGCTACTGATAGGCTAGCATGCGGAATTCGACCGTGCCCTTTGAATGCCTGAAATCAAGGTGCTGGCTAAACATTTAAGGAAATAATCTAGCAATTGGAGGGCTTGTTGGCGCAAAAACCAAAGAAGATCGCAATGCAATTGTTGATGCCAGCAACCATATTGCATTTATTGTTGCGCGAGCCAGCAGGTAACGCGTGAGAAGCAGAGGGAATTCTCATGAATTCCGCTCGCTGAGATCAAGCTTTTGCCGGATCAAACAACAGCGGAAAGAATTGCCCATCAAGCTGCTTGCCGCTGGGAACTGCCGGAACTCCTGCCAACAGTTCTTTATCGCTATCACTTCGCACGCCATCTTTGACGGCGTTGATCACTACGGCTCGCCGTGGCCGCTCGGTGCTATTGGCAAAGCTACCGTGAACCATGAGAGGATGATGGAATGAGCATTCACCGGCTTTGAGTTCGATGGCTACTGGTTTGTTGAATTGCTCCCATTGCTCGTCGTTCAACACTTCGCGGATAGCGTCCATATCGCCGGCTAAGCCGGTAATCGGTAACAAGTCCCAACGGTGGCTGCCAGGTACGTAATGTAAACAGCCATTGTCGCGGCGGCTGTCGTCCAGGCCGATCCAGCAGGTGATGTGGGCCATCGGCTTGGTGCGAGTCCAATAGGAATAGTCTTGATGCCACGCCACTACGCCGCCGTGTTTGGCAGGTTTGCAAAATAACTGGTCGTGCCAAAATCGCACGGGTCCGCCGAGCAATTGGCTGGCTGCCATCATGAATGCGGGCGCCCATAGAATGTCGTGAAAGCCCGGTTCAACTCGCCAGGCACCGAGAGCATGAAACAACACGCGGCTGGGATCGATCGATTCATTCGAGTGGTATTCATAGAACAAATCGTGCAACGGATGGCTGGGATCCATCAGCCGCAGCAGTTCTTCGCGAAGCGATTCGATTTGGGCATCGTCCAGCACCCGCACACCGGCCAAATAGCCGTTTTCGTTGTAAAAGTTCACCTGTTCGTCGGTGAGGCGGTACTTATTCCACTCGGCCGCGGTTTTAGGTTGGGGAAACAAACTGCTGACAGGTTTGTGATTTAGTGAAAGATCGGCCGCAGCAACTTGGATCATTTTCTTGCCTTCCATCGTTGGAAAATCGGACTTTGATAATTTAGGATAACCGTTTGGCCACGGTTTCGCTAGGAATTAAGGAAATAAAATCGCCTGTTACTATTCCCAAGGGAGATACTATCCAATGATTTACTTGCAAAGAGTTGCATTCTTACTATTCGCATTTCTGTTTCCAGCGGTCTTACAAGCTGCGGAACCAAAAGTTGAATTGCTTTGGCCTAGCGATGCCCCTGGAGCCAAGGGAGAAGAAGACAAAGATAAGCCCAAACTGCAAGTTTTCGTACCCGAGCATCCGACGAGCCGGGCCGCTGTCATCATTTTTCCCGGTGGTAGCTACGGGGGATTGGCGATTGATTATGAAGGCAAGCAGGTGGCCGAGTGGTTTAACTCACTAGGCGTTACCGCTTTTGTGCTCGACTACCGACATCGAGGAAAAGGTTACGGCCACCCCGCACCGCTCGACGATGCTCAGCGGGCGATCCGTTTCGTTCGCTCGCGAGCAGCCGAGTGGAAGCTGGATCCTGCCAAAATCGGCATTATCGGCTTTTCGGCAGGCGGGCATTTAGCTTCGACCGCAGGTACGCATTTCGATTCAGGAAAATCTGACGCGAAAGACCCAATCGATCGTGCAAGTTGTCGGCCTGATTTTCTGATTCTCTGCTATCCAGTAATTACACTCCTAGATGCTCCGTATGTTCATCAAGGCTCGCGAAAAAATCTGCTTGGAGAACAACCTGATTCAGAAATGGTGAAAAAGCTATCAAACGAGACTCAAGTGACCAAAGAGACTCCGCCGACTTTTTTGTTTCATACCAACGCCGACGATGGAGTATTGCCAGAAAATAGTATTCTGTTTTACATGGCGCTGCGAAAGGCAAAAGTTCCTGCCGAGTTGCACATTTATCAAGAGGGGAAGCACGGTGTGGGTTTAGCGCCCAATGATCCGGTTCTTCGTACTTGGGGAGAACGATTGAAAGATTGGTTGAAAGTGCACGGATTGCTCGATGAAAAATGATGGTTATACCGAAGCCAGTTTATCGGTTGGTGGTTTTGGTGCAGCCAGAATTTCGTCGACTTTTTGTCGACGGTAATCAAAGATATTTTCCAATTGCCGCCGCACAAACAGCGTGTGGACAATTCGGCCGATCAGGCCTAGCGGTAGTTGGTAGCGGATACGATCAACCATCAATACACCGCCGTCGACTTCGTGAAACTCGTGCGTGTGATGCCACAGTCGATAGGGCCCTTTCGCCTGACTGTCGGTAAATCGTTGCATTGGCTCGAAGGTTTCGATGAGCGTTTTCCAGTGAAACGGAATGCCGAGCAATCGCAACTTGTATTCGATGATCGTGCCCGATTGCATTACGATTGGCCGCGGTGTAAGAATGTGAAACCGCAAGGAAGCCGGCGTAATTCTTTCCAAATTGCTTGCATCGGAGAAAAAGCCGAATACCTCGACGAGCGGTCGACGGACGAATTGCTTTCGTTCAAGCTCGTAGGTATGTGGCATGGCTACTTTGGCGGGAAAATTGCTTCCATCGCCTCGCGAATCGTGGGATAGCGAAACTGAAACCCGCTATCCATTGCCACCTTCGGCACAACTCGCTGTGAAGCGAACAGCACTTGAGCAAACTCTCCAATCATCAGTCGCAAAGCGAAATAGGGCGTCGGCAAAATCGCCGGGCGATGTAGCGCCGTCGCCAGCGCTTTGGTGAATTCTTTGTTCGTCGCCGAATGGGGAGCAACACCGTTTATCGGTCCTGAAACTTGCGGTTTCTCCGCGGCATGAACGAACATGGCGGCCATATCATCGACGTGAATCCACGGCATCCATTGCTTACCGTTGCCCAGGGGACCGCCAACGCCAAGCTTGAAGGGCATCAGCATCTTCTCGATCGCTCCCCCTTCTTTGCCGAGCACAACGCCTACGCGCACCATGGCCACTCGCATGCCTAAATCGGCTGCCGCGCGCGCTTCGCGTTCCCAGGACTCGCAAACCTCGGCTAGGAAATCGTCGGCGGCAGGGGCTGTTTCGTCTTGAATCTGATCCCCGCGCGAACCATACCAACCGACCGCTGAGGCAGAGACCAATACAGGAGGCCGGTTCTGTAGCCGCCGTAATGCTTCGACCAAGTTTCGCGTCCCCTGTACACGGCTTTCGCGAATCGCTTGCTTCTTTTCACTATTCCAACGCCGGCTGGCTACTGGATCGCCGGCAAGGTGAATCACAGCATCAATGCCGTCAAAAGCCTCAGCCGGCGGCAGACCACTCATCGGATCCCAATCGTAAGCTGCAGAGACGCCATATTTTGCTAACGACTGCTTTGCTTTGGCGGCATTGCGGCTGAGCACCACAGGGCGATCGAGCAGCTTCAGCACATGCGGACCGACGAAACCGGTTGCTCCAGTAACTAATACTCGCATGATTTACCTCCCTAATATCAATAATATACTTTCTGAACTAACGCGACGAAGCCCGCCGAAGCCGATCATGCACTGCAAGCCATTCATCTGTTTCTGGCGGCAAATCAACCACAATACAATCGAAGCCCGCATGATCCAATTCATGAAAAGCAGCATACAACCGTTTCGAGTAATCGGCGGCATTGAATGGCATTTCTATAATTTGGATTTGGCTCTTATTCTGCAAAAACGGCGTATCACCAATTCCTAACCGCAACCAGCCGACTTTTTTAACTTGGTGGAGCAGATTTTGGACCAAAGTATCGGAGGGGGCAACAGAACGAATCAATTCGGCCCGCGGTGCATAGTGCCGCTGTTGTAAGCCTGGCGATTTTGCGGGCTCGGCTGCGGCGTTTAGGCTTTCTGATTTCGTTGGTTTCTCTGCAGTATTCGCAACGATCGGACCAATGGCTTGTTGCAACTGGGCGAACGTTACTAGACCAGGCCGTAGTAGCTTTGGCGGACTGACCGTTAGATCTAGGACGGTGGATTCCAATCCGCCGGAGGTTGGCCCCGCGTCGAGAACCAATTCAATTCGGCCCTCTAAACCGGAAAATACATGCTGCGCTGTCGTGGGCGAAACCTGCATCGAACGATTCGCACTTGGAGCTGCCACGGGAATTTGTGCCGTTTGCAGTAGTGCCAAAGCCACCGGATGAGCCGGCACCCGCACGCCGACGGTTGATCCACCGGCAGTTACGATACTGGGAACTTCCGCACGCTTTGGCAGCACCAGGGTTAATGGGCCGGGCCAAAATGCTGCGGCCAACCGCTGGGCAACATTGGGCCAAACGGTCGTCAATTGCTGTGCGGCCGCTGCATCGGCGACGTGAACAATGACGGGATTATTTGCGGGTCGGCCTTTCGCTAAAAAAATCTTTTCGACAGCGGCAGCATCCAATGCGTTTGCCCCTAAGCCATAAACGGTTTCGGTCGGAAATGCCACCAATCCGCCGCGGCGCAGGATGTCGGCCGCTTCGGCAATGATTGCCGGTTCCGGACTTTCGAGCGATACTTGCCGCACAATGGTCGGATGGGGATTGAACATTTCTCAGAGATGTTTAGAACAGTCAAAGTAGGTGCTGCGAGCCGAGCAGCACTACGAATTATCCACCGATTTTGCACTTCAGATTCCACTCGGCTCGCGGAATCGATTGTCGGAAACCAATAATGAACAGCAACTCGCCGCTGGTCGGCATTATCATGGGCAGCAAGTCGGATTGGGAAGTGATGAAATCGGCATCGGAAACGCTGGCCAAGTTCGGCGTGCCACACGAAAGCCGCGTGATGTCGGCTCACCGCACGCCAGATTTGGTGACAGAGTTCGTTTCTAGCGCCGCCGGTCGAGGTATCGAAGTCATGATTGCCGCCGCTGGTGGAGCTGCCAAAGGTGCTGCTAAAGGGATGATCTGCTAATTCAGCCTGCGTCGGCACTTGTCTGGGTCATATCGAAGGTGCTGACGTCGCGGGCGAGGTCCGCGATCAATTCGGTCAAGGGCTGTACGCCCGACA
>CAZIGP010000368.1:0-5316 GCA_964538425.1 uncultured Pirellulales bacterium
AGCCAGGCAGCGGCGAATTCAACAGTGTTCCTGGCAAAGTCCTCGACGAAGAACGAGGTCTGTTCAAACGGCAGTTCCAAAGCGCGTAATTCATCCCGAACTTCCATGAAACGTTATCCCAGTTCTATCCTTGCGACCTGCGTCATACCCTGGCAAGCGGATTTTCGCTTCGACGAGGCACTGCTGCGCGCTGAAATTCGCTTGCTGCGCGATCACTTAACTCGTCGGCTTTATCTATTTGGGACTGCGGGGGAAGGTTATGCCGTTTCCGATCGGCAGTTTAACGAAATCGTCTCCGTTTTTTGTGAGGAAATGAGCGGACCGGAAGATGTTCCCATGGTTGGCGTGATTAGTCAGTCACTGCCTACCATTCTTGAACGCATTGAAAGTTGCATTTCACGGGGGATTCGAGATTTCCAAATCTCCTTCCCCGCTTGGGGCGCGCTCACCGACAAGGAGGTCGATTGTTTTTTTGAACAAACGTGTGGACGTTTTCCCGAGTGCCGTTTTTTACATTACAACCTTCCGCGAGCGAAGCGCGTTTTAGTGGCTGCCGATTATGTCCGGCTCTCGGCTGCGCACCCTAACCTCGTGGCCGTTAAATTCGGCGGTACGGATTACGCTGCACAGCAGGCGATGCTCGAGCAAGCGCCTGAACTGCAATACTATTTCACAGAGTTCGGCTATGCCCATGCTCGAGACCAGTTCGAATGTGGCCTGTTATTAAGCTTGGGAATGGTCAATTTTGCGCGGGCCCAAGAATTCTTTCACGCTCGTGGAACCCGCTTGACAATGTTTCACAAGCACTGGGAAGAGGTTGTCATCGCTCTGAAGCAAGCAGTGGGCGATTCGGCTCACATGGATGGTGCTTTTGACAAATTACTGCTGAAAACTCAAATCCCACAGTTCCCCTTGCGATTGCTACCTCCTTATGCTTCGCCTCCGGAAACTTGTCTGCAAGCGTTTCTCGACCATCTACCTATGTGCTTGCCTAATGAATTGCAGTTTTCTTAAAGGTGATGAATTATAAAAAGTCTTTCTGTAAAACTTGAAAGCGACTTGCGATGACGAAGATTTTGATTGATGTCCAAGTTGACGCCCCAGGGTTGGAGCGACTCCAAGCGATCCCAGGAGTCGAAGTTCTGATAGCAGATCCGATTGCGGAAGACCGTCCCTTGATGAGACCACGGTCACTGATTGAGGATGCTCGGTTTGCTTTCTGTACATTTCTGCCAGAGAACTTGGCGGAGATGCGCCGCCTTGAGTGGGTCCAATTGGCCTCTTCAGGTTATTCCCAACTGTTCGGACTAGATCTAGTGGCCAAGGGAATCTGTGTCTCAAACGCTCGTGGCGTATTCGATACAACCATTGCGGAATGGAACATCGCGATGATGATTTGTCTAGTGCGCGATTTTCGGGGCCTCATGCAAAATCAAATGACTCATACGTGGGAGCGGCGCGCTGTTTTTCAAAGTGAGCTTCGCGGCACTACGGTTGGCATTTGGGGCTACGGCGGCATCGGTCGGCAAACCGCTCGATTGTGCAAAGCTTTGGGGCTGAAAGTGCATGTACTCTCTCGATCCGGAATTGCTCTTCGCAACCACACTTATTGCGTGCCCCACTCCGGCGATCCAGAAGGTGTGTTTCACGATCAGGTATTTAGCTTGGATCGCAAACAAGAGTTTCTCAGCCAACTCGACTTTCTCATTCTTTCCACGCCCTTAACTCACGAAACAGAAGGGATGGTTTCCGCCACTGAACTGCGAGCATTGCCTCGACATGCTTTTTTATTGAATCCGGCCCGTGGACCCCTGGTGAAAGAAAAAGACCTTATCCAAGCCTTACAGGAAGGTTGGATCCAAGGCGCTGCTCTCGACACGCACCACCACTATCCTCTGCCTCCTTCCCATCCTCTATGGGATTTACCAAAGGTAATCATCACGCCTCATATCTCAGGGTCCGGTGAAAGCACGTTTTATCTCCAGAGGGTCTGGGATTTGTTAGTCATGAACGTCGAAAGATTGCTCAACAATCGTAATATCCTGAATGAATTAACGCCCGCACAACTTCAGGGATATTAAAACGCTAGCCAAAATGTTTTTTCAGATTCATAGAGTTAGACAATTACTAGTGGCGGGCCCAATTGATCGATGCAACATGTGACAAGATATGGATTTGCTTCCAATGTGTTGTAAGAGTAACGAACTGAAAATGGAGCATGTATTTTTGATAGTTTTGTTTTGCGAGTCGCAATCTGTAGGCCAATTGGTTGGCACAATCAGTTGTGTTGCAAGAAATGGTGCGTTACCAATTGCAAAACTTTATCTTTGATGAATAGATGATAGATACCGTAATTCCAACGATTCGGTCTCAACAGCTTTACCGTCAAGCTAAACTTCTTATGCCAGGCGGCACGCAGCTAGTGAGCAAGCGGCCCGAGATGTATGCCCCCGAGCAGTGGCCGGCATATTATCGATCTGCGCACGGTTGTGAGATTGTTGATCTGGATGGTAACACGTATCTTGACATGCTTACAAACGGGATAGGCGCATGCTTATTAGGTTATGCCGATCCCGACGTGACTGCCGCTGTGGCTCGACGTGTCCAAAATGGTTCGATGTCCACACTAAATCCGCCGGAAGAAGTTGAACTGGCAGAGCTTTTACTGAAATTGCACCCCTGGGCCGAAAATGTCCGCTTCCAACGATGCGGTGGCGAAGCAATGTCTGCCGCGGTGCGTATCGCGCGGGCTGCAACGGGACGAGACATTATTGCTTTTTGTGGGTATCACGGCTGGCACGACTGGTACTTGGCAGCCAATCGATCGGACGACAATTCTATTGATGCTCTTCGCGGGCATCTGCTACCAGGACTTTCTGCTGTAGGCGTTCCATCGCAACTAGCCGGTACGGCTTTCCCCTTCTCCTACAATAAAATTGATGAATTAGCCACCATCGTACAGCAGCACGGCCAGAATTTGGCAGCTGTTGTGATGGAACCAACACGTAGCGTCGATCCCAAACAAGGATTTTTGACTAGTGTGCGAGAACTTTGCGATCGCAGTGGAGCAACGTTAATTTTTGATGAGATTACGGCCGGATGGCGATTTGCGCTGGGCGGCGCTCATTTATATTATGGATCAGAGCCTGATATCGCAGTTTTTGCGAAAGCGCTAGGAAATGGTCATCCGATGGCGGCAATTATTGGTCGATCATCTGTAATGCAAGCTGCTCACGATTCGTTTATCTCAAGCACGTATTGGACGGAAAGCGTCGGCCCTACCGCAGCCCTGGCCACAATCCGCAAATTTCAACAGATTGATGTGCCAAAGCATATTTGTCGCATTGGGATAATACTGCGTGAGGGACTACAGCAACTCGCCAAGCGATATAATCTACCCCTGCAAATGTCTGGTCATGCAGCGCTCACCTCGCTTGCATTTGATCATCCCGAAACAGTAGCCCTGACCACGCTCCTCACCGTGCGAATGCTTAGCGAAGGAATCTTGGCAGGTTCAGCATTCTATCCAACGTGGGCTCATCAAAAACATCATGTTGAGAGGTACTTGGAAGCTGCTAACAAGATCTTTGAAGAACTTTCCGAGGCCATTCAAACCGGCGATGTTACCCGTCGAATCGGCGGCCCGATCAAGCATACCGGATTTGCGCGTTTAACCTGATTATTGGCAATTAGCGGTCGAGAAAACAATATGTTATTTCGCTTTCGAATCCGCCAACCTAATGCCGGTAAATTTGTGCTTTTAGTAGCACGACATTACAAGGACGGATATTTCCGACACCAGACGATCGATACACCTCAGCCATGAAACTAGGTATTCTAATTGTGCTCGTAGCGACGGTTGCCCGTTCTGTCACCTGCACGCTGGCCGCTGCCGAAGAGATTAGTTTTTCGCGACACATTCGGCCCATCTTGTCAGCGAAGTGTTTTAAATGCCATGGTCCGGACGAAAGTAACCGGCAGTCGGGGTTAGGGCTGGACGTGCAAACAGCAGCCTTCGCTCAGGCAGAATCGGGGTTGTATGCAATCGTGCCAGGTAAACCCGATGAAAGCCAGCTTGTTCAGCGGATTCAATCGTCCGACGATGCGCTACGAATGCCGCCTCCCGATAGCAACCTCAAGTTGACCGCCACAGAGATCGAGACTCTCAAAAAATGGATTGCGCAAGGCGCCAAGTATGAGGAGCATTGGGCGTTTGTGCCGCCACAATCCCCGAACCTACCTGCTGTAAAAAACCAAATTTGGCCGCGAAATGCGATCGATCGTTTTGTGTTAGAAAGACTAGAGAGTAGTGGCTTGCCACCAGCACCAGAAGCAAATCGCCACACCCTAATTCGTCGAGTATCGCTCGATCTCATCGGCCTACCACCGACTCTGGAAGAAGTAGATGCTTTTGTTAACGACAGCTCGCCGGAGGCCTACGAAAAACTTGTCGATCGACTTTTAGCATCCCCGCATTATGGAGAGCGTTGGGCTAGACGCTGGCTCGATCTGGCCCGTTATGCTGATACCAACGGTTACGAAAAGGACCGGCCGCGTTCGATCTGGCCCTACCGCGACTGGGTTATTCAAGCTCTTAACGCTGACATGCCGTTTGATCAATTCACGATTGAGCAAATCGCAGGAGATATGTTACCAGAGGCCACGGCCGCACAGCGCATTGCCACCGGCTTTCATCGCAATACCATGATTAATGAAGAAGGAGGCATCGATCCACAAGAATTCCGTTTCTATTCACTGGTCGATCGAGTAAATACGACGGCTACGGTTTGGCTAGGGTTGACCCTCGGATGCGCACAGTGCCACACGCATAAGTTCGATCCCCTAACACACCGTGATTACTATCAGATGTTGGCGTTTTTCAATAACGCAGAGGAGCCTGAATTCGATGTTCCCGAGGCGACCGTTGCTACTCGCCGTCAAGAACTGGAAGCTCAGATTGCCAATTTTGAAAAATCGCTGGCCGACCGATTTCCCTTACCCGCAGAATCTTCAAACACAGAGCTGCCCAAAGTTGAAAGCCGCTGCACAGCAGCAGAAGCGGAGTTCGCCAAGTGGCTTGAGGAGCAGCATCATCAAGCTGTGAACTGGCAAATCGTCAAACCGAGTTCCATGAAAGCCAACCTTGCTTGGTTGACTCTTTTGAACGATGGTTCGGTACTTGCCAGCGGTGATCAAACTAAACGGGATATCTACGAATTCGAACTTCCTGCTGCCGATCTTGACCGTTGTACTGGGCTGCGACTTGAGGTGCTGCCTCACGAATCTTTGCCAGCTCAGGGGCCGGGACGTATCTAT
>CAZIGP010000369.1:0-5315 GCA_964538425.1 uncultured Pirellulales bacterium
ACCCCGACCTGCACATTCATCGGCTGATCGATCTGCTGCTTGCCAAACGTAAGCCTGCGAACAACATGGGTGAACTCGTGGCGCTGGGCGAGCATTGCTCCGACCGCGAGCAACGGGCCGAAGCTGCCGAACGGGAGCTGACAAAGTTAAAACTGCTGATCTACATGAGTAGTCGCGTCGGTGAACAGATCGATGCGGTCGTCACGGGCGTCGAAGAGTTCGGTCTGTTTGTCCAAGGTATCAAACTACCGGCCGAAGGATTAGTTCACGTCGCCACGCTGTCCGACGACTACTACCGTTTCGATCGTCGCAGCCACACGCTGGCTGGCCACCGCTCGGGCAATTCTTATCGTTTAGGCGATATGGTCCGCGTGGAAGTCGCCCGAGTTGATATCGACCGCCGCGAACTTGATTTTCGTATCGTACAAAGAAAAGGCCGGGCCGCTCCGCCGCCGAAACTCAGCCGCGGCAAGGCAAAGCATTTGCGTACCATCAAGGCTGAGTCTCGCAAAAAGAAGCACGAAAAGCGCGAGCGCCGAGAAGTAAAGCGAAAGAAGCGATAGCAATTGGCGCCAATCACTTCTCGTAGGTATCCCGCGTTGCTGCATACAGCATCTTATCGAGCACTTGCCCATCCTTCACGACACTTTGCCGCAATATGCCTTCACGCACATAGCCGGCTTTTTCCAGCACGCGCATCGAACCAGGATTCCAAGAAAACACGCCGGCGAACACACGCAATAAGTCGTGGGCTTCGAATGCATAGCGAGTGAACGCTCGCACTACCACGGTGGCAATACCGCGGCCCCAGTAGCTTTCGCCAAGCCAGTACCCTAGTTCAGCAGAACGTCGAAATACATCATTCTGCAAATCGAGTCCAATGCCGCCGATAAGTTCCTCGGCTGTGGCAATTGCAAAATTTGTTGCCGGCGATTGCGTGGAGACCAGCGCCAACCAAGTCTCGGCATCGTTTACCGTGTACGGATGTGGAAATCGATCGCGCATGTTCTTTGCCACATTCCAATGGTTGGCATGGAGAACTATGGCGTCACGATCGTTTGGCTGAAATAGACGAATGACACAGCCAGGTATTTCTAGAGATAAGGGATGTTCAGCCGAAATTTGCAGCATGGCGTAGTTTCCTAAAAACAATTACGCCAAAATGACACCCCAAAAGCCTCAGCGGTTCACGAGAAAGTAAAGTTGCCTCGCGCAACCGGCCGGCCGTTGCTATTCCTTTCGCCCCATCTGCTCCCACACTTCGCTGGTAATCTGCCGTAACTCGCGAATAGAAACGTCTTCCAGCTTTTTCCCTTGCCGATCCAGATTCTCGTTAATTTTGATTGCCGTTTCTTGCATCACGGCATGGGTTTCTTGCGAACCACCGCAGAGCAGAAAATTGTCTCCCTTGGAGATGCGATTAACGGCTCTCACGAAAAACCTCTCGACGGGATGAAATTAAATCAATGGTGCGACTTACAACAGGCTTTCATTGATATCGTACTGTCTTCCCTTGGAACTATAGGCAGAGCCTAAGGCCAGGGTCAAGGTGAGAGACGTTGGCAGGTGCGTATTCAACGGCCAAAAACCCAAAAATCGAAAGGTTTTGGGGCCAGGGTTAGCGGCTAATCTAGCCTTTGCCTTACCAGAAGAAATCGTGGTCTAACGGCGCGAATTAAACAGCTTCTTCAGCGCGTCGGCGGCAGCTTCGCGGCTATCCTTGGCCGACTTGGTAGGCGGAGCAATGAACTTACCACTGCTGGTTAATTTAGTGAGATCCGATTGGTTTACGGCGGCGGTTGATGCGGCTGCCGGCTTTGCTTCCTCAGGCTTAACCGTGGTGGTGTCAACGGTTGGAGACGGTACCAAAGTGGTATCGCGCAGCGAGACAGGCAGCGAGGCAGGGGTTTCGTGAGGAGCTGGACTGGTTTCGCGAAGGTTGATTCGCTTGGTATCACGATTGTCTTCTTCGTCGTCCGCAAGCCAATCCGTAATATCATCGTCGGGGCTGGAAGGCTTGCCTGTTGCCGTTCGTACGGCAGCATCTTTTACATCCTTGACCTTTGGCTTTTTCTTGCCGCCGACGCTGGAAGAAAGCTGGACTTCAAATTCTAAAGACCCTACTTTCAACTTATCGCCATTGGTCAGTTCACGCTGGCCAACCACTCGCTCTTCGTTGACATAAGTGCCGTTACGACTGCCAAAATCGCGCACGGCCGCGATGCCTTCCTGAACTAATAAAGCGCAATGGTGGCGACTGATCAAATCGCTATGAGGGCGCAGATGGCAATCTTCCGCGCGACCGATAAAAAACTTATCAACCGGAATCTTAATTTCCTGTCCGGCGCTGCGACCTGTTAGCAGCTTTAATGTCAATTCCATACCACGCCTTCATTTCGTAGGGAAAGTAACTAAACAAACTAGGATGATAGCGCAAAACATCCTCTACGAAATCCGAGCGTCGTCCGTCCATTGGCGAGCCAACTTACCGCTCGTTCCCTGCGTTGAGGTGACGAGTTTGATCGAAAGCACGCCAAGCCTAAGCTGTGGCACAATTTCGATTCTTGTTCCCGAGATGCAAAACATCTCAGAAGACCAACTGGTGCTGCTACTCCCTGCAGCCCCCTTCGATGGCGGATAAAGGTATGAAAAAATCGCCGCTGCGAGAAGGAAGGCCGTTAGCAACAAAACGCGGCAGAACAATGTTCCTGCATCCAAAATACAGTTCCCACATTCATCATGCCGCATGCCCTTTCGATCATAGCGAACTGGTCGACCGAAGTCAAAACGGGTTGCTCGTAATCTGCCCCTATTTTCATTGCCGAGGCAACCCTAACGAATGACATCGGTTGGCTGATAGCAAGGACTCCATTTGAACGTTTAGCCGGGAGCCGATTTTATCGACTGTAAGCCCGTTATCGCCGCAAAGTCCAGGCTTCCGAGCCAAACTTTTCTGACTGAATTGTACGAGCGATTGTTAGTACATTGTGTGAAACCGATGTGTTTTCCAGTTGAAAATTCAATCGCTCCGCGAGCCGGATCTGCCAAGCGCCGCGAATTTCGCCCTCCTTTTGGGCGGGTTTTTTTGTCAAATCAAAAATGCCAAACAGCTCCGGTGCTAACATCGATTTACTCCAGATCACACTCCCATGTTGCAGCACGGCGCCACGATGCCGACGCTGGGCACTGCCGGCAATTTTATGTTCGCCCAAGATCACGTCTCCGGGAGAGCGGCGCTGAAAACAGAGAAATGGTTGTGGAGGGGGGCGCTCCGAATGAATCTTCGGGGATTCACCTGGATGCAAGGCCGTTTTGATTCCACACTCGTCGAGTGTTTCGATGAGCGTCTGGTGCGCCGCGTCGTAAAGCAACTGCGGATGACGAGCAAGAGCATGGCTTGCTGGCAGGGCGATGCTATAAGTTAATTCCCGATCATGCAGAATGGCTCCACCACCGCTGGCACGGCGCACTAATTTGCAGTTCGCGCTAGGGGAATGTAATTGTCGGTCGGAATGGCTCTGGAAGTATCCCAGCGACAGCGTCGGTTCTTGCCAGGTATAGAATCGCAGCCAAGCAATGCCTTCCTGTTCAGCCGACAATAGCAGCGCCTCATCCAGGGCCATATTCCAAGCCCCCTCGGCAGGCGAATCGATCACGAGACAACAGACGGTCGAAGATGCCATTTGCTGATCGCTCACCTCTTCACCCATAGACCGTTTCAAGCCTTAGCCGGCGTCCAGCGCATGATTGGCTTTTTTGCCGCTTGCACTTCGTCCGGTCGGCTGATTGACGTGGTATGCGGTGCTTCGTGCAGTAGATCCGGCGATTCCTCCGTGATGCGAAATAGTGTTTCGGCAAACGCGTCGAGCGTCTCTTTACTTTCGGTTTCGGTCGGTTCGATCATCATCGACTCGCGCACCGTGAGTGGGAAATAAACCGTTGGCGCATGATAGCCATAATCGAGAAGCCGTTTTGCCAAATCCATCGCCGACACGCCACGGTCGGCTTTCAATTTGCTGGCTGTGGCGACAAATTCATGCAAGCAGCGGTCCCCTTGGGGCACCGGCAAAATGTGCTTGACCCGGCTGAGCAAATAATTGGCATTCAATACCGCATTTTCAGAAACTTCTTTCAGCCCCGCCGCGCCGTGCGTGCGAATATAACAATAAGCCCGCACCAGAACGCCAACTTGACCGAAAAAACTGCGCACTCGACCAATTGATTTCGGCCGACTCCAGACCAACCGATATTCATCCCCTTCTCCTTGCTGAGGAGTGCTGGAGCGAGCGATCCGTTCGACGACCGGCAATGGCAAGTAAGGTTCTAAAAATTTTCGAACAGCAATGGGCCCTGCACCTGGACCACCACCACCGTGTGGACCGCTGAATGTTTTGTGCGGATTAAAGTGCATCATATCGGCGCCGAAATCACCCGGCCGCGCGATGCCAAGAATGGCATTCATGTTTGCGCCGTCAAGATAAATGAGCGCACCTTGCTCATGAACCATATCGGCGATTTGTTTGACGTTTCGCTCGAAAAGACCGAGCGTACTCGGATTGGTAATCATGAATACAGCGGTTTCGCCGTCGAGCTTCGCGCGCAAATCGTCGAGATCCACCGAGCCGTCATCGTTACTATGAACCGTCACTGCGTGGAAACCCGCCATGGCGGCGCTGGCGGGATTGGTACCATGGGCGCTATCCGGAGCAAGCACTTTGGTTCGCTTTTCGCCCCGCTCACGAAAATATGCTGCTGCTACCATGAGCGCCGTCAATTCACCATGTGCTCCGGCAGCAGGTTGCAAAGAAACCGCATCCAAACCCGCGATCTCAGCAAGCATTTCTTGCAGTTCGTGAAGAATCTGCAATAAGCCTTGGATCGTTCCCTCGGGTTGGTACGGATGGAGATCCGCCAATCCCGGAAATGATGCGATTCGTTCATTCCGCTTGGGGTTGTACTTCATCGTACAAGAACCGAGCGGATAAAAATGCGTATCGACCGACATGTTCTGCGTCGAAAGATTTGCATAGTGGCGCACGATGTCGGGTTCGGCAAGTTCCGGCAGAGGCGGTGGCGCAACAGCTAAAGCGCTCGCGGGCAATAGCGACTCGACCGGCACACTCGTCACATCATCGCAAGGAATTCGCGCCGATCGACGGCCAGGGCGCGACATTTCAAATAGCAGTTGGGTAGATCGGGTGTTTCTCATGTTGAAGTACAGAGTATGCGGTAGGCAGTAGGCGACGTCAGGCAATTGCAGTGGCTTCGGCACTCCGTTTTCTGCCTTCAGCCTTCAGCTTTCTGCCTTCGTTAAT
>CAZIGP010000370.1:0-3266 GCA_964538425.1 uncultured Pirellulales bacterium
TCTATGAGAATCCGCTGATTCAGGATTATGTCAATCGACTCGGCCAGTCGATCGCTTTCTACTCTGAACTCTGGTGCGTATCCGTTAAAACTGCCTCGCAAACTTTGCGCAATTTCGGAGGTCCCACGGCCGATCGTTTGAAATTGGTTGCTCAGGCTAATCAAGTTCGGCTGTCCGCTTGGCCCATAGCAGCCGTAGCAACCGCGATCATGTGCGGGGCAGAGAGCGCCGCAGCCATCATGGGTTACCGGCCCCAAACAAGGCATGCCTTGAGCGACCATGACGCACACGGTGCCGCGACGCTTGCACTCCAAGCAAACACTGTGCTGAGGCAATCGCGGCCGTCGTCCGGCCAAAAATGAAGTCAGCACTTCCAGCAATTGGTACTTATTGATCGGGCAGCCGCGAAGTTCGAAGTCCACTGGCACATGCGCGGAAATCGGCGTCGACGTAGCGAGAGTTTGAATGTATTCGGGCTTGGCATACACGGCGCGCATGAATTCTGCCGAATCTCCCCAATTTCGCAGCGCTTGGATGCCTCCCGCCGTGGCGCACGCCCCGATGGTAACAAGATATCGTGCATCGCGCCGAACTTGTCGAATGCGCTGTGCATCATCGGGCGTCGTAATCGATCCCTCGACGAGCGCAATATCGTAAGGGCCACTTTCGATACGACTGGTCGCCTCCAAAAAAAATACGATATCAAGCTTTCCTGCAACTGTTAACAACTCGTCTTCGAGTGCCAAAAATGAAAGCTGGCAGCCATCACAGGAGGCAAACTTGAACACGGCAAGCCTGGGAACCGCGGCCATTTTAGAGCGCCTCCACATCTAAAAACGGAGCGATTACGTCGTAACGAAACACGGGGCCATCTTTACAGATAAATGCCGGGCCAAGTTGGCAATGACCGCACAACCCGACGGCGCATTGCATGTTGCGTTCGAACGAAGCCCAAACTTGGGTATTTTGCAGCCCTCGGGTCAAAGCGCTTCGAACCGTATAACGCAGCATAACTTCAGGACCACAAACCAGAACAACCGTATTGCTTGGCTTGAGATTGCGCAAGCGATCGAGCAGGAGCGGAACGACGCCGACATTGCCCATCCAGCCGGGAGTGGCTCGATCGACCGTGGTCTGAATATTGATGCCGCCCGCACTCCAAGTCGAGTATTCCCGTGTGTAAAGTAAACCATCCGCCGTGCGACCACCGTACAACAGCGTAATAGTACCGTATTGTTTTCGCGCGTTTAGCAATTCATAAATCACTGGCCGTAGCGGCGGCAAACCGATCCCGCCGGCAATCAGGATGACATCTTTGCCCCGGCATTCATCCAGTGGCCAAGCGGAACCATAGGGACCGCGCAAACCAAGCGAGCCTCCGCGACCCAATCGTGCCAATTTTCGAGTGACATTGCCTGCCGCACGAATCGTATGATCCCAAGTTCTTCGCTGGTCGGCTCCCGCACTCACGCTGATTGCGACTTCACCAGCTCCAGGGAGATAGAGCATGTTGAATTGCCCGGGCCGAAATCGATAACGATCATGCAAGTCGCGATCGGCAAACCGCAAATGATACGTAGCGACTCCGGCAATTTCTGAAGTAATGGCCTCGATGCGCACGCTCTGCGCGAGCCAGGGGTTCTCTGCAATCGCGCATGTTGCAGCGGCATTCATGGCTGACTCCCCCGAATCGCCGCAACTTCTTCGGTCAAATCAATTCCGACAGGGCACCACGTAATACACCGCCCGCAGCCGACGCAGCCCGAAACATCGAATTGGTCGATCCACGATGCCAATTTGTGCGTCAGCCACTGCCGATAGCGCGAGCGAATGTTATTTCGCACCAAGCCGCCATTCATGTAGCTGAAATCGACGTTGAAGCATGTGTCCCATTGCCGGACACGTTCGACTTGATCGCCCGTTAGATCGCTGACTTCTTTCACCGAGCTACAAAAGCAGGTCGGACAAACCATCGTGCAATTCGTGCAAGATAGGCAACGCGTCGCGACTTCCGTCCAGCGTGGATGCTCTAAATTATTCAGTAATAAATTGCGAATGTCGCTCGTATCAAGTCGCTTGGTGATTTGCTGCACAGCGCGATGCCGCGCCTCGCCGGCTTGTTGCAATTCGATGGCAGTCGCCGCACAGCTGGGCAATTGTTGGAAGATTTCTTCACCACGCTGGGTGCCGATTTCGACCGTAAACCCGTCGGCGAGTTCGGTGAGTGCCAGGTCAAAACCACGGCTGCAACGAGGACCGGTGTTCATCGAGGTGCAAAAACAGGTGCTGGCCGCTTGCGTGCAATTGACTGCAATCAACAGTGCTTGGTCGCGACGACGGCGATAAATCGGATCGGCATATTGGTCGTGGATAAATGTTCGATCCTGCACTTCGATCGCCGCGATTTCGCAAGCCCGCACTCCAAGAAAAGCATAAGCCGGCTCGTCATGCGGCACGTCGTGCATCTGCCAGCCTTCATTCGTCCGCTCAGCCTTCGCGACCGTTGCTTGCGGCGGAAACAAAAACCGCTTCCATGAATGGGGGCCGACATTGAATCCAAACCAGGCGTCGTCTTCGCGGCGTTGCAAACGATACTGACCAGCCGATTGCACTTCGGTCATCCCGCGAGGAAAATCTTCCACTCGCCGTATTTCATCATAGACAATCGCCTCCTGTGAAACCGTCGGGCCAATCACGCGGAAATTTTGCGACCAGAGTAAATCCAACAGCTGTTGGAAATCCGATTTCGCCAGCCATTTCGTTGTTTCGCCGATAGATTGCATCACTTCATCCTTGTTGATGGCGGTCTCGTCAGTAGCTGCTACTGAATTTGGGGTTCCCACGGAGTTGCTGGCGACGACTCGGAAAACAAATCCAGCAGCTGCAAACGGGTGGCCAACAATCGTTCGCCGAGCGAGCTGGCCACCCGACGCATCAGTTGGTATCCAAAGGTGTGATTCGATTCGCAGACTGATAAAATCACGTCAGCAGCAATGGCGACGATCTGCGTATCTTCGAGTGCAGTAGCGGAAGTTGTCATACGGCCACCTCCCAGCAAGGCCGACCAAGCTACGACGTCTCCCGGTCCAAGCGATAGTATGCGAACATTTCCACGGCCGGGCACATACATGTCCAGGGCCACGCGGCCGATCGAAATGATCATTAGTTCGTTGTTCTGGCTGTTTTCGTGAAACAGCTCTGTCCCTCCAGGAAATCCACGTAATGATGCGGCGGCGGCCAAATGCACCACTGCGCTCGCCGGTAAA
>CAZIGP010000370.1:3276-5306 GCA_964538425.1 uncultured Pirellulales bacterium
GCGAACTTTCAGAAGTGTTCGACGAAATCCTTCCGCGTTTGCCTAATCGGCGGCTTTATTGTCCTCCATTTATTCTGCAGAGCAAGTATGTTATTGCCTGACGATCCAATTAAGTTTGTCAGCCCTATCTCCCATTTTGGACGTCGGAATGAGAAAATCACGCTCTGTCATAATCGTGCTGTTATTTAATAGGCACACATCGACTGATGTCAAATCAATTACCCCGCTCTATCGAACCAGCCCATGATTTGCTTCGGGCAGGTAGAAGCCCGCTCGACGTATTTTTCCGGCCGCAGCGCGTGGCACTCATAGGGGCCTCGGAAACCGCCGATAGCGTCGGTCGCACACTGGCGGCAAATCTGCTGGCGAGCACATTCGGCGGTGAAGTTTTGTTCGTGAATTCGAGGCGATCGGCGGTATTAGGCAAGCGATGTGCACGGTCGTTGATAGATTTAAGGATTCCGGTCGACTTGGCTGTCATTGCGGTGCCGGCCACGGCTGTCCCCAGCGTCATCGATGAATGTTTAGAAATTGGTGTCCGAGGCGCAGTCATTATCTCCGCAGGTTTCAAGGAAACAGGCAGTGCAGGCGCAGGACTCGAATCGCAGATTCGTACGCAACTTGTTGGCAGCAAGCTACGCGTTATCGGCCCAAACTGTTTGGGAGTCATGAGTCCCGTAACCGGGCTCAATGCTACGTTCGCCGCGTCGATGGCGACGCCGGGACGAGTTGCTTTTATCAGCCAAAGCGGAGCGCTCCTCACGGCCATTTTGGACTGGAGCCAACAGGAAAACGTTGGATTCAGTCACATCATTTCGACGGGCTCGATGTTGGATGTCGACTGGGGAGATCTAATCGACTATCTCGGCGAAGATCCATTTACGACCAGCATCGTCATTTACATGGAGTCCATCGGGAATGCGAAAGCATTCTTATCGGCGGCCCGCGAAGTCGCACTGCAAAAACCCATCATCGTTATTAAGGCCGGGCGAACCGAAAAAGCAGCTAAAGCCGCTGCATCGCATACCGGTGCATTGGCTGGCAGCGACGATGTATTGGACGCGGCATTCCGCCGTGTTGGAGTATTGCGGGTCAATCATATTTCGGAATTGTTTCACCTAGCCGAAGTATTGGCAAAGCAGCCTAGGCCACAGGGGCCGAAATTAGCAATCATCACCAATGCTGGTGGCCCTGGCGTATTGGCCACCGACGCACTGATCGAAGCCGGCGGCGAGTTAGCAGTCCTGTCACCGACTACCGTTGATAACCTCAATCAACACCTACCGCCGCATTGGAGTCGAGCAAATCCAGTGGATGTGTTGGGAGACGCTTGTCCCGATCGTTTTGCAAAGTCTGTGGAAATTGCCAAAGATGCGCCGGAATGTGATGGCTTGCTTGCCATTCTTACACCGCAGGCAATGACCGATCCGATGGAAACCGCGCGAAGAGTTGCCGACTGTACCGCGGGCTGCCGCAAACCGGTCTTAGCCAGTTGGATGGGCGCAAGCCAAGTCGCCGCCGGAATCCAATTGCTCAATCAGGTCGGCGTTCCAACATTCCCTTATCCCGATAGCGCCGCGCGAGTCTTTCACTTGATGTGGCAATACAATCACGCACTGCAAGCTTTGTATGAAACACCTTCGCTACGGCTATCGGAAGAGAGCGGTGAGGCTCACAGCCGCGCAGCAGAATTACTGGCCGGCGTATTACGCGATGGGCGGACCTTGTTGACAGAACCTGAATCGAAGCAAATTCTTTCGGCCTATCAGATTCCCACCGTTGAGACGCAAATCGCTGCAAACGCCAAAGCTGCTGTCCAGTGTGCGCAGAAGATCGGTTATCCAGTCGCCGTAAAATTGCTTTCGAAGTCGATCACACACAAAACCGATGTGGGCGGCGTGGCTTGAACCGGCCGGCGGTAGCGTCAAGCCCGGAGCAAGAGCCGCATACACATTCGCCTTCCAGCCAGCGTTGTCGAGGTGGCGGGCGATGACGAAGCCGTCGCCGCCGTTGTTGCCGGGGCCGCACAG
>CAZIGP010000371.1:0-2902 GCA_964538425.1 uncultured Pirellulales bacterium
AGTTCGCCTCGCAAGCTGCCGTAGCGGGCGCTAGGGGTGACTTGTGCTAACAAATCTTCGGAATTATTCACTGCGCTGGAAGAGTAAACCGGATCGCTAACACTGAGAACAAGTTGCTCTTCTCGGGTAACCGTGGCTTTGGGAGCTTGCGAAAGGTTGTAAAGCAATGTCGTTGACGGTGCTGTGATAATCGGTGGGCCAACGTCCAGCAAATATTGCGGCTGGCCGTCTTGGTTGCCGACAACGAGGGTATCGAACGGCAGATTCACAAGTCCCGCATCGGGAATCACAATCAATCGTTTGTACTTGCCGTCGATGAGTGCTTGTCGCTCCCTTTGCGGCACAAGCAATTTCCAAAGCAATGTTAATCGATCTTCAAGCTGCTGGCCCGATGGATCTGCCTTTTGAGCAAGGCTTTCACCAAGCGATTTGCCATTCAATTGCAAAGCGGCTGTCAATTGTCTTCGCGTCAGTGGACCTTCTTGACAGGCCAACGAATCTGCTTGAGATGCTGAAACTTCCAATTGCACCACTCGCGGTTTACCGTCGGCAGAAACAACAAACAAGTAACCGTTGTCGCGACCAAAAAAATATTGAAGCAGCAGAGTGTCTTGGCTTTTGAGCCAGGATTGAAGCTCGTCAAGCTGAACGGGCTTGAAATCGTGCCCAGCAATCATTCGATACTCAGGGCTGGCGTTTCGAATGGCGCGGTAGGCTTCGATAACTTCCTCGCGAGCCGCAGTTAAAGCTTTACTCAGTCGGTTTTCTTCCGCACTTTTTTCGGCATCACTTAGGTTGTCGCGTGAAGGCAAGTCTTTCAGTTGCTGTTCCAAAGTTGCCACAGCAAGCTTGGCGGCTCGGTCACGGTTACGCAATTGCTGTGCTTCGCTAGTAGGAACATTGGCCAGCAAGTCGGCTCCCTGCAACGCAATTTGATCGACAAGCGAACGGGACCGAAAACGTTCGGCAGTGTAAAACGCCTCGGCAAAATCCTGTCGCGAGGATTGCATGTCGATCATGAATTCATAATCGCCTTTAAAAAACTCGAAAGCGTGGGCACGATCTTCCTCGGCTCCTGAATAATTTGCTCGCAACTGATCCGCTAGTTTAAGAACTTGCTGTAGATGGCGCAAAACCTCATCCGCGCGTCCTTGAAAGAGCTTGAGTCGAGCAAGATTACGATGAATCTTCGATTGCAACTCGATGTCATAGCCTTGCGAATCTAACAGCTTGAGAGCCTGGAGATAACTTTGCTCAGCCCGCTCCAGATCGTTCGTCTCCTCATAAACATGGCCAATATTATTGAGAGGAACTGCTAAGTCTGGATGTGTAGGACCGAGATTTTGCCGGTAAATTTTTAAAGCTCGCTCGAAGTATCGAATCGCATCATCAAACTGGTTTTGCGATGAATACTGCATCGCGATATTTTGAAGAATCAGTCCAATCCGCGGATGATCACCGCCCAATTGTTGTTCTTCAATTTTCAATGCTCGCTTGTAAAATTGCATCGCCTCCGTGGTACGCCCTTGATCGTTTCGTAACGTACCCAAGGAGATCAGCGTCTTTACAACTGCATGGTCTTCCGGACCATAATTCAATTCTTGTATCGCAAGCGCCCGTTGAAAACACTTTTCGGCTTCCTCAAAACGACGTTGTTCAACACATAGTTGGCCTAGGTTTACGAGCGTTATCGCCAGGTGGGGATGATTTGGTTGCAGCTTTTGTTCTTTTAATTTGAGAGACTTTTTGTAAATCAATTCCGCTTCTGCAAATCGATTCAGATGCGTATATGCATCCGCCAGATGGCTGGTTATGCCGTCTTTGAGAGAGAATGGCGAATCGGAATTTGCCTCTAAAATGGAAAGTGCTCGTTGTAGATAAGCAGCTCCCTCCTGGTACCGTGCCTGCTTAACGCTCAAATTTCCGAGCATATTTAAGGTATAAGCCACATCGGTGTGATTCGGCCCTAACTGAGCTTCGCGAATCTTTAGCGCTCGTTTGCAAACTTTTTCGCACAGGTCGAGTCGAACTTGACTGAGATACAAACTTCCCAAATTCGTTAACACATTGGCAACCGACGGATGATTCGAGCCATAAATTCGCTCCTCAATCGCCAAGGCTTTTAAGTAGAGAGGTTCAGCCTCGTTGTATTTAGCCTGTCGATCAAGCGCAATGGCGATGTTCATCGTCGCCGCGGCAACCATTCCATCCTCGTCAGGAAAATCGCGTTCGACAACCATCAGTGCTGCGCGAGCATAAACCTCCGCATCTTTAGGTCGTCCCGCATCAAGCAAAGCATTGTATTTGGCATCCAAAGCGCGGATGCCGTCAAACTCATCACCATGCGCAACTGGCAGCCAACTTACAACGAGCGCAATTACACCCACAATAAGTCTGCAACGAAAAAGAACTGGTAAAAACATCAGTCGGCTCGACGACTTAGTAAGTAGGTTAGCTGAAGCTAACATCTCCGACGCCCAAAAGCTCAGAAAAGTTCCTGAAAATTCCCTCGATCAATACCGTGGCACGTTCGAATCAATTTCCTGCGACCACAGATCGATGCCGCCGGCCATGCTTTGGGCCTGGGGAAAATCATTTTCGCGGAGCCAACGGGTCACTCTCATGCTGCGGCCGCCGTGGTGGCAATGGATCACAATAGGCTTGGTGCGGTACATCTCCAGTTCATTCAGCCGCTCGGTAATTTCGCTCATCGGAATGAGCTTAGCAGCGGCGATATGCGCAGTAGAGTGCTCATCTGGTTCGCGGCAATCGACGAATAAAAAATCTTCGCTGGCATCGAGTTTGGATTTGACGGAACGGCAATCGATTTCGAGAGGTATTTCCATAAGAAGCTAAAAACGAGGGGCTAGAGATGAAAAACGCGTATTGCATCCACGGATGC
>CAZIGP010000371.1:2912-5298 GCA_964538425.1 uncultured Pirellulales bacterium
AAATATCATGCGAAGTAGAATTAACGATAGCGATCTATCCCCAGAATTGCCACCAGGGCCGGCTCGGCTTGGTAACAGTTCTTACCGGGCGAGTAGCGGCAACTACTTTATGACGGCCACCACCATCGATCGTATCGCGCATGTTTGTGCGGGCCATAATGGCGCACGTGAGATTAGCATTGGCGAGGTTTGCTTCCTCCAGATTCGCCCCCGTCAGATTAGCATTTCTCAAATCAGACCCGCGCAGATCGGCATGAAACAAATTTGCGCGGTTTAGGTTGGCACGCAAATCGGCCATGCTGATGTCAGCCCGCGTGAGATTTGCACCCGCAAGGTTTGCTCCAGAAAGCTTGGCGTATCGCATGTTGACGCCATTCATGTTCGTATCAGAAAAATCGACGCCAATCAGCGACGCATCGGTAAGATCGGTTCCAGAAAAATTTGCGCGAGCCGCATTGGCGCCATCCAAAATAATGCCGCTCATATTTGCGCCAGAGAAATCGCATTCGCGCAAATCGGTGTCGCGCAAATCAGAGTTGCGAAGGTCCAACTCGCGAAAACAAAGTCCCCTTAGGCTGGCACCATAGAGTTTAATGCCAGTCAATTTCACGCCAACAAGCGATTCGGCGTCGAGTTGCATCAAGACGGCGCCGGTCGCCTTATGTTTGATCTGGATCATGGCCGCACCTGGGCACATTGGGCCCGATGAGGGTGCCGGTGCATCTGATCAAAAGATCCGGGCAAACAGGTCCGTCTCTGTCCCTGCGAATCCTATGAGGATCGCCTGGGCAATTATACTACGAAAGTAGGGGGGGAATGCAAGACAAAAGTTAAGAGGATCGGCAGGAAGTTACAGGCGTCAGGAATTACAAGTCAGAGATTAGCAGTCGGCCGCACCGACGTCTCCATTCTTTTGCCTGTTACTTCTCACCATCCCATATACTGCCAAAACACAACAAGCCACGGATGGGTCCAGGGATTCCATAGAGGATAGCTGGCTGAAAGAACCGAAACGGCTAGCAGTCCACAAGCCAAGAGACGTCCCCAACGACAGTTCGAAAGCTTATCCGCGGTAGGCAGCATCGCTAGCAGCCATAGCGGTGCCAGCCAAAAGACCCAACGGAAGGCACTACAGGTGCCGCCGTAATTGCGGTCTCGAGCTGGCCGGAGCAAATAGAATGTAATCACCACCACGGTCAACAGGCCAATCATTACCGCCAAGTCACGCAGCCGATAATCTT
This sequence comes from uncultured Pirellulales bacterium, assembly GCA_964538425.1. Lineage (GTDB taxonomy): Bacteria > Planctomycetota > Planctomycetia > Pirellulales > JADZDJ01 > JADZDJ01. The sequence goes on from CAZIGP010000371.1 coordinate 4,154, forward strand.
TGTTCCAGCCGAGCAAAAACAGACCGGGAATGGCCAATAACCAGATCGGCGAAAGTGAAAAAATTCCATGATGGCCGATCAACAAATGGAATGCGTATTTAGCGACGGAGGGTTCGCCCATATCGACCCCCTTGGGACTAAGCCAGTAGCTGGTCGTTTTTTTGCCGTCGGTGCGAGTATATTCGTAGTCGTACCAATTCGATTCATTGCCGCGAAGTTCCATCACCTGGCCAGAATCGAGCGTGATGGTGCCTGAATAATCATCCGGCAAAGGTGTTCTTCCGGCAGAGACATCAGCGCCTTCCGGCAAGACTGCGGGCTTCGCCGGCCGATAAGTATAAGCCGGCCTGAAGCTATGATGAGCAAGCCAAGTTGTAAACACATAAGGAACGGCAACAACAACGGCCGCCGGAACAAACGCCACAAGCGTTTGGCGCGGCATCTTCCACAAGAATGCGGCGGCGATCACCGCAAACAAAGACAGTGCTGGCAATTCACAAGCTACAGTAAACGCTCCAAAGAAGCCCGCCAGTGCAAAAGTTTTCCAGCGGCGATCTCCGTCGAACCAAATCCGGCAGAATGCATCTAGTGTAATGACGGCGCAAACAGCACCCGGAATATGGTTGTTAATCGCAACTGCAAACGTCGTGAGGTAAGTGCCAAATGCCGCCGCGGCGAGCACAAAAATTCGTCCCCAATCGGTTCGTCCATAGCGTTCAAGCATGTTGGCCAACACGAAAAAGTAAATCGCCAGCGGCACGATATTGACGAGCACAATCATCAAGCGGCCAATTTCGTAAGGGTGTGTGCCGAGCGTCGCACCCGTTGTTTTGTTGATCACCCAATAAATGCCGGCGTACAGAGTTGCCAAGAGCGGCGGTTTACTACTGTAAAGGTGAGCTTTGCCTTCATGGTCTTTGTGCATCACCATGTCGATGGTGTCCCAGCCGGGATGTGTCACCGGATCGGTTACATACGAATCGATCGCATAGCTCCCCCTCTCGACCAGCGCTCGCATGGTCAGCCAACGGCTGCGATCGTTGCCACTTAGAAACGGGCGTTGCAGCTTGATTTCCGGCCGCTCTTTTTTCAAACGCTCTTCTAGCTTCACCACATCGACGGAGTTAAGAGCCAGCACCCGCCCT
>CAZIGP010000372.1:0-5292 GCA_964538425.1 uncultured Pirellulales bacterium
CTGTTCACTCTATTCATTCCCCACTCCCCATTCCCCATTCCCCACTCTCCTCTCATGTCCGATCTCCTCATCAAATGCACTGTCTGCGGCGCAATGCTCGACGAGGAAGATCTATTCTGCCCCAACTGCGGCACTGAAGCCCCCATCCAACCTACTCCGACCTTGCCAGTCGCGAACGCCCAAACCGAAACCGAACAAATCGGCACAGAACCATCTCCTCCCACTCCTGCAACTCCGCCACCGCTCCCCTCTGCGCCACCGTCATCCCATCTCACCACCCACAACTTCACCTGCCGCGGCTGCGGTGCCTCAATGAGCTACGACGCCAGCGCGGAAGCGCTACGTTGCCCCTTTTGCGGCTCCGAACAACTCCAGCACCAACCCGACGCCAAAGAAATTGCGCCTCAATCGGTCGTGCCTTTTTCAGTAACCAAAGACGAAGCTGTCACCGCAATGCGAAACTGGCTCGGACAAGGCTTCTGGCGACCAGGAGATTTGGCCATGCAAGCTGCGGTCGTGAAAATGACGCCGGTGTATGTTCCGTATTGGGTTTTCCGAGCCGACACGGCCACCTACTGGACCGCCGACACCAATCACACACCAGCAGGTGCGAGAGGAGATTGGTGCCCGATGTCAGGCGAGCATCAAGGCGAGTACGAAGGACTAATCGTCGGCGCAAGTGGTGCACTCACACACACCGAAACCGCGGCACTCTGCCCATTCAATCTTTCCGAAGCCTTACCGCCAGAAGAAGTTGATCTGAAAAACAGCATCTTCGAGCGCTTCACCGTGCCCCGGAAATATGCTCGTTCGATGGCGCGCGAAGGCCTCGAATCGCTCGAAGCCCAAGCCTGCCAGCAATATGTCCCTGGCGAATGTCGCAACATGCGCGTCGCCTTGCGCATCACCAACCTCGCCAGCCGCCCCATGCTAGTCCCGGTCTGGATCATGGCCTACCGCTACCGCGACAAAGTGTTTCGCTTCCTCGCCAACGGCCAAACCGGCAAATGCAGCGGCCAAGCGCCAATGTCGTACAAAAAAATCGCGGTGGCGGCGGTGATTGCGATTTTGGCAATGATTATCCTGTTATTCTTGTTTTCACAGTTTGCGCGTGGTGGAATAGTAGAGGATAAAAGGTGGTCTTCCACAAACTACAATCCAGCAGTAAGCCCGCAACCTCATTCTAGATGCGAATACGAACCGCAATTCTTGCGATTGTCATTCCTATCGTCGCTTTCGTTGGCTTTGTCCTCGCATGCAGGTACTTCATCGTCGACATTGATCTACAGACAATGCCGTTATGTAATAAGCAGCTGTTGGTTAGCCTGGAAACCTGTCTCGACGAAGAGCAAACGACGATCGCTCCCAACGTAAACGGCAGCAGCGCGGATTCTTTAGCAGCTTTTGGAATGGAATTCGGACATGAGAATAAACATTGGCCGACTGAATACCGCTATGTGCCGGGACTGCAAAAGGGTGATCCTAGCGATCTTGTACTAGCGTATTTTGTGAAGCCCACCCGCTACCTCCACCATGGCAGCCCGGGAACGATCTTTACTGAAAAAAAGTGGATTATCGTTCCTCTCGACTTTGCAGGATCCCATGGTTCACTAACGGCAGGTCAACCGCCACGTAATATGGGATTGACCGGCGAATGCAGCGAAAATGTTTCACTCGCCGAATTTCGACAACGATTACAAAAGACCCTCGATTACCTGCGCGACAACAATCGACCACATTGGCAAACGGTGGTTGAAGAACACACGAAATTTCTTGACTCGATTCCAGAAAACTAACCAGGAACTCTTGGGTATCGGGCTTCAAACATGGTTAGAGATTCTGCTATATTGTCGTCTCACCGCTTAACAGCCGTACACGCCTGCTGATTTTGATGCCATGCGCGAAGCCATCCTCCAAACACCCACCGATCTTCCCGATGAAGACGATCGCATGCTGCGCCCGCAGCGCATGGGCGACATGGTCGGCCAGCGAGAAGTGGCCGAGCGTGTCGCAATTGCTGTCGATGCCTCTCGCAAGCGTGGCGAAGTGCTCGGACATATTTTGTTCGATGGCCCACCAGGGCTCGGCAAAACGACGTTTGCCACCTGCATTCCGCGCGATCTAGGTGTAAGTTGCCAAATCGCCAGCGGCGCGGCACTGATGGCCCCCTAAGACATCGTGCCTTATCTTTCTAATGCCGAAGAATGCTCGGTCCTCTTCATCGATGAAATTCACCGGCTCCCTAAGGCGGTCGAAGAATTCCTCTACCCGGCGATGGAAGATTTCCGCATCGACATCACGCTCGGCGAAGGCGTCAACGCCCGCACCATCAACATGCCGCTGCGGCCATTCACGCTCATCGGTGACACGACGCGCACCGGCTTGCTTTCCGCCCCACTGCGTGACCGCTTCCAAATGCGCGAACATCTCGATTTTTATACGGTTGAAGAGCTTGGCGAAATCGTCCGCCGCAGTTCCGCCAAACTGCGAGTAAAGATCGACGACCGTAGTGCGCACGAAATCGCCACCCGCAGTCGAGGGACGCCGCGGCTCGCGAACAATCGCCTGCGGTGGGTGCGCGATTACGCCACCAGCCGCGCGAACGGCGAAATCACGCTCAAAGTTGCCCAAGCCGCGCTGGAAATGCAAGGCATCGACATCCTCGGCCTCGACGGCCAAGACCGCAAATATCTCGAAACCATCGCCCGAGTCTTTCACGGTGGCCCCGTCGGTGTCGAAGCCATCGCTCACACGCTGAACGCCGCCCCCGACACGCTCTCCGACGAAGTCGAACCGTTCCTCTTACGCAGCGAACTAGTCATTCGCACGCCGCGCGGCAGAAAACTCACGCCAGCCGGTTACACCCATCTCGGCATGAGCGAGCCAGATAATCCGACACAAGAACCGCAAGGCCGGTTATTTGGTTAGGGTTACTTTCGTTGGGTGGCACGCCCTGAGGCTCTGCGAAGGGCGTGGTTGGTGCGAAAATAGTGCCTTAGTTTTCTACACTCTTTGTAGGCTCAGTGCGTACCACACACTCGGCTCGACGGCAGCGAGTTTCACATCTCATCATTCCTCGATACAATTTCGCCGGGACCGTCACACACGCCTCCAGGGGAATTCCGCCATGAAGCTCGCCTTCAGTTCCAATGCCTACATGCACTTCTCAATCGAAGATACGATCGCGCGAATCGCCGATCTCGGCTACAGCGGCATTGAACTCTTGGCCGATGTGCCACACGCATGGCCGGCGGGGCTGTTGCCCGAGCGAAAAAAATCGATTCGCGAGGCCCTCGATCGTCATGGCTTAAAAATCTCGAACATCAATGCCTTCATGATGAACGCCGTGGCCGATCCGCGGCAACCCTATTGGCACCCTGGTTGGACCGATCCCTACCCGCACTATCGCGCCATCCGCCGCGAACACACGAAGCGCGCGTTGCAACTTGCCCATGAACTCGGTGCCCCGAACATTACCACGTCTCCCGGTGGCCACCTCACCCCCGAGCAAACGTGGGATGAAGCCGCACGGATTTTTTACGACGAAATCATGCCCTGCGTCGAGCTGGCAGAAAAACTGCAAGTCAAGTTGCTGATCGAACCCGAGCCAGAACTGCTGATCGAAACTTTTGGCCAATACTTACAGTTCGTCCAGCGCATCAAATCGCCGTGGGTCAAACTGAATTTCGATATTGGCCATGCCTACTGTGTCGGCGAAGATCCCGAGCTATGGGTCCAAAAGATGGCTCCGCACACCTTGCACTATCACTTTGAAGACATTGCCTCGACACGGGTCCACAAACACCTCATCCCCGGCCACGGCGCGATCGACTTCGCCGCCACGCTCGCAGCCATTCAGGGCACGCGTTACAACGGTTGGATCACGGTCGAACTCTATCCCTACATCGAAAACCCCGATGACGCAGCCCGCGCCGCCAAGGAATATTTGACAAAAGTCGCCGGCCAATTCGGAGTTTCTATCCAATGAATTAGTCACAAGACATAAGCCAAGATAAAATTCGAATGAATAAAATAGAGGCTGCTAAATTTCACGAGGTTTGAACATTTGAATTTCATCCTTTGAATTTATTTCGAATTTCGTGCTTCCGATTTCGAATTTTGCTCCTCATCTGCGTCTCTGCGGTTCAAATACATTCCAAATGTCCCACCCGCCTGCCACATCATCGTCCCGCCTGCTCGCCTATCTGCAATTGATGCGTCTGCCAAATGTCTTCACCGCGATGGCCGACATCGCGATGGGATTTTTAATAACGCATGCATCGTTCGAACCCTTGGGTGTATTCACGCTGCTGCTAATTTCATCAAGCTGCCTTTATACTGCTGGCATGGTGCTGAATGATGTGTACGACGTTGAAATCGACCGCGGCGAGCGGCCTAATCGACCGTTGCCTTCTGGCATAATTCCTTACAACAACGCGTGGCGATTAGGTTGGTCGCTTTTAGCCGTTGGAATACTTTTCGGTTGGGCCGCAACGGCGGTTACATTCAATCTAGTCCCCGGCGCTTTCGCTACCTTCCTTGCCGGCATCATTGTGATTTATGATCGCGATCGAGTCGCCAAGAAAATCGGACCCACCAGGCCGCTATTGATGGGTGGATGCCGCGCTCTAAACGTATTGTTGGGAATGAGTGCCGCCGAGCAGTGGATCGATATTCAACCCTATATTGCCATCGGGCTTGGAATCTATATTTTTGGCATCACTTGGTTTTCACGCAGCGAAGCAACGACCAGTAAACGATTACATCTCACCGGCGCATTATTAACAATACTTGCCGGCATGGCAGTGCTCTGGTATTACCCGCAATTCATGCCGCCCGAAAAACTACAACCCATGTTGCAACTGCAACCACAAAACTGGACGGTGCTCTGGGCCATGCTTGCTTGCATCATTGGTTGGCGAGCACTGCGAGCAATCCTCCAACCAGATCCCGCGCACGTGCAAGCAACAGTAAAAACAGGTATCCTATCGATCATCGTCCTCGACGCCGTCGTAGTACTCGCCGTACACGGCCCCGTAGCATCCATCGCAATCCTATTGCTACTCATACCAACAATTGCACTAGGCTGGTGGGTGTACTCAACGTAGTAAAATTCAACCTGAATCCTACCTATTTTTGGTAACAGATCAAAAACAAACTCTCACCCGTTCACCCCTTCACCCGTTCATTACCCATTCCTGCCCCCCATTTTCTGAACCCCGAACCCTGAACCCTCCCCCATGCCCCTCATCCTTCTTTCCATCCCCGGCCTGCGCCAGCGAGATCTCGCCT
>CAZIGP010000373.1:0-5273 GCA_964538425.1 uncultured Pirellulales bacterium
CCAATCAACTTGAAAAATCGTGTAATTTGGACCGGCTTTGCCGAAAATACAGAAACGATCGGCGCACTAATGTCTATGTGTTCGGTATTTGTCCTACCGAGCGACACGGAACCTTGGGGCATTGTAGTCAGTGAGGCCGTTGCTGCTGGCTTAGCTGCAGTTGTTAGCGATGTCGTTGGGGCTGCCATTGATTTAGTGAAGGATGGAATAAATGGGTTTCGGTTTCAAAGAGGGAGTTTGAACGCTTTGACAGCAGCATTATCTACTGTGACCACAGAACCGATGCTTAATCGATTAAAAGCCGGCTCCCAAACTATATATTTAGACTGGCGACGAACTGCCGATCCAATCGATGGCCTGCGGAAGGCATTATCACATATCGATGGCGAAGTGACAGATAACAATAACAGCTAAAACACCAACCACTATAATATAATTCATTGAAAACATGGCGATTGATAGGCATAGCGTTTTTGCGATCATAAAGCACATTTGACAGGTTTTTTATTTTACTATAAATTTGTTTATTATAAATCAGCAAGTAAACATAAGGTGGTCGTATGTCTGAGATTATAAATTCTCCGCTCCTCCTAACTCTTGCCGGAGCAATTGTTATTCTTGTTCATGTTCCACTTTTGTGGATACGTCGCTACAATTTGACGCCATTCTATATATCGTTATTTCTGATACTTGATCCGCTTTCTTCGATAAGAGCTGATATCACGCTTTTGAAGTGGGCTCGCACATACTGTGCATTTCTTATTGCTTTTTCGGCTTTTTTGTCGTCGGAAAGACCGAAGTTTGGCTTAGCGAGCACTTCGACTTTGGTCTTTGCCGTATATTTCGCACTCTCCGGCATGTGGAGCGACTATCCGGGCGAAGCACTTCTGCTTAAATTTTCAACTTTTTTCTTAACGCTTGTCGCTGGTATTGCTGCGGGTAATATCTGCATATCTGGCGGAAAATTTCGCGCTACGATCCATTGGCTAGTCATTATTGGCGGAATTGCTGCTTTATTATTGTTTCCTGGAGCCATCGAATCGGTTGTGCGTGGTTATCGCTTTAATCCGTTGATGATAAATCCAATTCGAATAGGTGTATCCTGCTACGCCATCTTCGCTGTTTCTTTAACGGGAGCGATTGGTGATACAAAGCAAGGCTTTAAGATATTTGCTGGAATTACGACGTGCTTATTTGCGTTTATCGTTTTTGCAACTGGAAGTCGGGGACCAGCAGCGGCAGTTGTAATAATAACCGCAACCTTAATGTTAATGGGATTCCGCTGGAATGCCTTGCGGGCAATTGCAACTGTGACAATCGCCCTTGCATTGATAGGAATCTGGATATTATTTTTAGATTCTGACCAATTTACTTATCTAGAAAGATCAGGTTTTACAGGCCGTGAAAAAATATGGGGGGAATCTCTCTGGAAGATGGACAACAAGAGCCTAATACTAGGGATGGGCTGGGTTTATAGTGGCGGATTTGTGGGCGGACTCGGCAATACAAATCTGCACAACGCATACCTTCAAGTGCTGATTGAATCTGGGATAGTTGGATGCACATTATTTGGAATTGCAATAATTACGACTCTCGTAAGAGCCATGCAAGCAATACAACGAGCCACTAGAACTCATGGATATTCACCAAGACTCGCTGTCTCAATGGCAGCTGGCATAATATTAGCGTCATTAGGACATGCGGTTTCGGAATCAGGGCTAATGTTTGGATCTTCGGCTTCCACTTTATTATTCGGCTTTGCATTAGGGATCATTGATCGAACATATTTCTCGCTTAAGAAAGAAAGACTTCAACAGCTTCCACTTATTTATCCTTTTAGACGCTTGGCTATTCAAAACCCGGTATCGATATTAATTTTGTCTAAGGACCCCCACATACGATAGTGATTTGAGCATGATATACACTTATACCGCAAGATCGTCGATTAATACCGCGGCTACATTATCCAGCATTCCGCATTTTTGTGGTATTTCGATTGTTGAAATTCAATTAATATGAAAATTCTTCATGTTATTCCGGAACTCCTCGTTGCATTTGGAGGGCCTCCTTGGACTTTGGCTGCGCTCGCAAAAGCACAAGCGGAGCGCGGAGATGATGTGATTGTGCTTTCCACTCGACGTGCGACCTCGCCAACCACCTTGCCATTAGGAAAAAACGGCAACCTTACTGTACTTGAGGTGCAAACCGATTCGTCAGGGAAATGGCCTGATCAAGAAGTCTTGAAAACATTGCGCAAACTAGTGCAAGATCGCGATATCGTGCATGTGCATGGTACTTGGCGCTATCACTTTCGAGCGGCCGCTAAAGCCTGCAAAGAAGTTGGCGTGCCGTACATTGTACGCCCCGCTGGGAACTTAGGCCTCGTCACTCGGCGGCATAAATGGTATTTCAAACAACCTTATTATTGGCTTGTGGAAAAGCGATTATTCAATCAAGCCGCTGCAATTCATTGCACAAGCACTATGGAGCTAGAAGAACTAAGAGGATTAGCTATTCGCTCCCGAAAATTTGTGCTACGTAATGCAGTACCACTCGCCGTACCAACTAAATCCTCAGATATAACTTCGCTTCAACAATGGTGCCCTCAAATACGGCCAGAAGATAAATTAATTATTAATGTTGGCAGAATTTCTTGGAAGAAAAATTTGGACGTATTGGTCGAAGCTTTTACCCACATTCATCGAGATTTTCCCGATTGGCGATTAATCCTTGCTGGACCTCATGAAGAACCAAGCATCGTGGAGCGGTTACAACAACAGGCAAGTCAGCATGGAATCGCCAACCGAGTACTACTTCCGGGGGTTGTTAATGGCGATGCCAAAACAGCACTGTTTTCCAGAGCCGAACTGTTTGCTCAATCTTCCGTTCATGAAAATTTTGGCGTCTCGGTTGCAGAAGCAATGTTATTCGGTGTGCCGTGCGTTCTCTCGACAGGAATCGCCATCGCGCCCGATGTGGTTTCAGCCGGAGCTGGCTTTGCCTGTATAAGTTCGCCAGAACCATTTGCTCAAATCCTGCGAACTCTTATGGAAAATGAGGCATTACGACTTCGCTGTAAACAACATGCTAAAGCTCTTGCCTTGCATAAAGAGTACGAAAGGTGCTTATCAAGCACTCACCATCAGCGCTAGCCACCCCCAAAAAGGACCGTCAGAAAGCTTAAGAAAAGGTAATCTGAGAAAAAATTGTTTGCTTAAATTGCCTTTTGAAAATATAAAGAGTGGTTCAGGGGAAAATATGTGCGGTCTCGCTGGCATTATAATGCAAGATCCGGTAGCTTTGCGCGCTGCGCTACCGGCCATGGTTAACGCGCAGGTTCATCGCGGACCCGATGATGAAGGAAGTTTCGTTACTGCTTTTGGCGATTCAACATTGGGTTTAGGGTTTCGCCGACTGGCGATTCTCGATCTTACCCCTTCTGGTCATCAGCCGATGATTCATCCCGAGACCGGCAACACGTTGGTCTTCAATGGCGAAATCTATAACTTTCGAGCATTGCGGGAGGAATTGATTGCGAAGGGTGCCAAATTTCGTAGCCAAGGCGATACCGAAGTATTGCTCCAAGCGCTAGTACATTGGGGAGAGAAGGCGCTCGATCGATTAGCAGGAATGTTTGCACTCGCTTATTATGATGCACAACAACAAAGATTATTGTTAGCTCGCGATCCACTTGGAATCAAACCACTGTATATATCCAACACGAACGGCCTATTTGTATTTGCAAGTGAAGTTCGTAGTGTTTTGGCCTCGGGTTTAGTCTCTAAAGACATTTCGCCAACGGGGATCGCAAGTTATCTTGCTTACGGATCTGTTGCATCTCCCAATATTATTTTCCGAAATATTCAATGCTTTCCTGCTGGCAGTTTTCAATGGGTTAGTCCAGAAGTCATTAGACAATCTCAAAAGTCACCCACCCGGTATTGGCACTTTCCTCGCCAACGAGAAATTCGCTCGAATGAAAATATCTGCGGCACAATCAGAGAGTTAATTGACCAATCTGTTCGCGATCATCTAGTTAGCGAAGTTCCTACGGGCGTTTTTCTCTCGGCAGGAATTGATAGCACGATCATTGCAAATTTAGCCGCAAAAGCGAAATCTCAACTGCAAACATTTTCTGTCGGATTTGGTGATAATCCTGATATCGATGAATCTCCCGTAGCAAAAGAAACTGCCCGACTTATCGGTTCGTTACATACCGAAGTACGCGTATCTGCTACCGATGCCAAGCAATCCTGCATTGCATGGTTGAATTCACTAGATCGACCTTCGGTCGATGGCTTGAACACTTATATCATCAGTAAGGCGGTAAGAAACCAAGGTATCGTCGTGGCTCTTTCCGGCCTCGGAGGTGACGAACTCTTTGCTGGGTATTCATGTTTTCAGACAATTCCGCGGTTATCTCGATTTGTAAAGACATTTCAATGGGTTCCCCCTCGATTTCGTTCGATGTTAACCCATGCACTAACTATCCGAAGATCTCCGGCCGTTACCCAAAAAGTGATCGATATGGCGTGCTCTTCCGGTGGTCTACTAGATTTATATCTTTTTCAGCGCCGTGTCTTGTCCAATCAATATATGCAAATGCTAGGAGTTGATGCACAGTCACTTGGCCTAATGCATAATTTTTTACGCGAAGATGTCGTCAATGAATTACAAGCAGATCTAAACGACCCAGTTTGGACAATTTCATCCTGGGAATCACAACTGTATCTACCAAATACGCTGCTTTTCGATAGCGATCTGAATGGCATGGCTCACAGTTTGGAAATTCGAGTTCCTATGCTTGACCGTCGAGTGATCGATTATGTCTTCTCGCTTCCTGGGCCAACTCGTTCGCCACCACGCGCAGCTTCTAAAATACTATTGCGACAGGCATTTAAGGACTGTTTGCGTCCGCAAATTACGGCTCGATCGAAGACCGGTTTTCGATTGCCTGTTGAAATGTGGCTGAAGGGATCGCTTCGTAATCTTTGTGAAGAATCTCTCGATTATTTAAAGTCGCAATCCTTATTTCGACCGCAAGGCATTGATGAAATTTGGAATCGATTTCAAGATCGCCAAGACCAATGGGCTCGTTCGCTGAGTTTATGTGTTCTTGGTTACTATTTAAAGCGTTTAGAGGCGATCGTTCCCAAACGAGATCGGTATTCGCCAATTTCCATTCCAACGGCTATACCTGCAAGTCATTTACGTGCAACTATTTTAAATTAATTTTAAAAATTAATTTAAAACAAGATCTAAAAGTAAATCAA
>CAZIGP010000374.1:0-5273 GCA_964538425.1 uncultured Pirellulales bacterium
AAATTAAAGCCGTGTTCGTAGAAACTAGTGTTTCGGATCGTAATGTGAAAGCGCTCGTGGAAGGTTGTCGCGCTCGCGGACACGAAGTCAAAATCGGCGGGGAATTGTTCTCGGATGCGATGGGGCAGGCAGGCACGCCCGAGGGAACCTACCCAGGTATGGTGCGTCACAACGTGGAGACAATCGCGAAAGCGCTAGAGTAACAGAACGGTCTGTTTGGTAAGCTACTCGCCAATCATGTCTCTGCTCGACATACACGACGTCACGGTTGCCTATCACCGCAAACCGGTGCTTTGGGATGTCGATTTAGTTATCGACGAGCCTCATTTGGTTGGCATTGTAGGGCCAAACGGGGCGGGAAAAAGCACACTCATTAAAGCCGCACTCGGATTAGTCCCGCTGGCGAGCGGCTCTGTGAAAATCTTTGGTCAATCGATTGGCCGCGTTCGGAAACGAATCGGTTACGTGCCACAACGAGAAAGCGTGGATTGGGATTTCCCCGTGACCGTGCTCGACGTGGTACTCATGGGCAGCTACGGCCGGCTTGGTTGGTTTCGTCGGCCAGGACATGCAGAGCGAGAATTTGCTCACGAGTGTCTTGAGAAAGTCGGCCTGGCAGATTACGCGCACCAACAAATCGGCCAGCTCTCTGGCGGACAACAGCAACGCACTTTTCTAGCCCGCGCGCTCGCCCAGCGCGCTGATATGTATTTCATGGATGAACCCATGGCTGGCGTGGACGCCGCGACCGAGCATGCCATTTTCGGTTTACTCGATGAATTGCGCAGCCAAGGTAAAACCGTGTTTGTCGTGCATCACGACTTGCGCACGGTTCCAAAATATTTTGATTATGTCGTGCTGCTGAACATGCGGCTCGTTGCCAGCGGCTCGACGGAAACGACATTCACCCGTTCCAATCTGCAAAAAACCTATGGCGGCAGAATGGAAGTTTTAGAGACCGTGGGCCAGGCTTATCAGGCCGGCACGCGCACACCATGATTTCGTACAACACGGCGGTGGTGCTTGCGGGATCTGCGCTGCTTGGCGCGGGGGCTGGGGTCGTCGGCAGTTTTGCTGTGTTGCGCCGCCGGGCTCTTACCGGAGATGCGCTTTCACACGCCACATTACCGGGACTGTGCCTCGCTTTTTTGATCTTGGGTGAACGAAGCTTGCCAGCCATGTTGTTTGGCGCACTTTGTAGTGGCGTGCTGGGAGTGGCTGTGATTTCGGCGCTGCGGCGCTGGACACGGATCAAAGAAGATGCCGCTATTGGGATCGTGCTCGGCGTTTTTTTCGGGGCAGGCATCGCGCTGAGCGGCATTATTCAAAAACTAGTTACTTCTGGCAGTAAAGCGGGGCTGGAATCGTACATCTTTGGCAAAACGGCTGGCATGATTGCTAGCGATGTTTATTTAATCGCCGGAATGTCCGCAGTGTGTGTCCTGCTGATTACGCTTCTTTATAAAGAATTCAAACTAGCCATTTTTGATCCTGGTTTTGCAACGGCTCAAGGTTGGCCGGTGTGGCGGTTGGACTTACTGCTGATGTCGCTTGTTGCAGTGGCGGTTGTTATTGGCTTGCCAGCAGTGGGCGCTGTGTTGATGGCAGCGCTACTCATTTTACCTGCTGCCGCAGCCAGATTTTGGACTGATCGCTTAGGCATCATGCTCATTTTATCTGCCGTGTTTGGCATGATGATGGGATTGGTAGGCACGGCCATCAGCGTTCAGGTTGATCGTATTCCCACTGGCCCCATTATTGTTGTCACCGGCTCGGTGATTTTTTTGGTTTCGATGCTGTTCGCTCCCCGGCGAGGGGCACTGGCAAGAGGGCTTTCGCACTTACGTTTTCGCCGGCAACTTGCCACTGGAGAGGTCCTTCTTGAGCAATCTGAAGAGACAAAGGTTTCTTCTGATTTGTTAATGTCGCTTGAACAGTTAGAAGTTAGTGAATTACGAAGCCCTCCCAGGCGAACTATCGAGCAAACCAACTCGAACGAAGAAAGCCATTTTGGGCATGCCTCTACTGCCTCAAACGCGCCAGTGTGGTCCCTATCCACCACCATTACACTTACCTGCATTGCATTGGTTGGAGTTGCACTGCTCACTATTTGGTGGTTGTCGCTATTGCCGGATGATCGAGTTTTAGCAGGTTGGACGATCGCAATTGGTTGCCTCGTAAACATCCCGTGCGCGATTTTGGGATGTTATCTTGTACTGCGGAAAATGAGTTTACTGGGGGATGCCATCAGTCATGCGGTGCTGCCTGGCATTGTGCTGGCATTTTTGTTGACCAGCCAAATCACAGGCTGGCCGATACTTGTGGGCGCGATGTTGTTTGGCCTGCTCACTGCTTTTCTTACTCATGCGCTCAAAGATCTCGGCCGTGTGCCTGAAGATTCGAGCATGGGGATCGTCTACACCACCTTATTTGCCGCTGGCGTAATTTTGATCACTCGGCATGCCGCCGGAACCCATCTGGATGTGGATTGTGTGTTGTATGGCCTGCTCGATACGGTAGCGATCGATCAAACGCCAATTGGCCCGTGGGAAGTGCCTCAGGTGCTGCCCACGATGCTCCTCATGTGCCTTGCCGTCGTGCTATTTGTCGCAGTGTTTTGGAAGGAATTAAAAATTTCGTCCTTTGACGCCGAGCTTTCGACAGCAATGGGCATTCGCGCCGGCGTAATTCATTACCTACTGATGGCTGTCGTGGCGGGTGTCACCGTCACCGCATTTGAAGCGATTGGCTCGATTCTAGTGATCGCCATGCTGATTGTGCCCGCCGCGACCGCACATCTGCTTACCGATCGCCTCAAAGCGATGATCGGCAGCGCGGTTGTGGTGGCCATGCTCTCCGCAATCCTAGGGGTCGTTAGCGCGCAGTTCTTCAATACGAATGTTGCAGCGATGATGTCGGTCGCTGCTGGGTTGCAATTTGCTTTGGCGGTATTTTTCGCGCCGCATCATGGCTTAGTCAGCAAATGGTGGCGAAATTTTTCACTGTCCTTGCGAATTGCAAGCGAAGACATTATTGCCGTGCTGTACCGTGCTGAGGAAGCTTTAGAACGGGGCGAACCGCGACTGGCAGCCAAGGTGGTCGAAGGACGCGGCTCGGTAGGAGGACTGGCCGGTTTGATGGCGGTTTCTTATTTGCGACGCCGGGGAGAGATTCAGCTAATGACAGACGGTGGATTGCAATTGACGGACGCAGGCCGGGAATTAGCCCGATCAATCGTTCGCTCGCACCGGCTTTGGGAGGCTTATCTTGGCGAGCAAACCGAATTGCCGCTCGATCACCTGCATGAACCGGCCGAACGCATGGAACATTACATTGGCCGCGAACTCCAGGAACAAATCGCTGCCAGCGTTTCGGCGGGGGATATCGATCCGCACGGGCGAGAAATTCCGGCCAAAAAGTAAGAGCGTTGGTTCGCGAACACCGTGGATACGGCCTATTTGCCGCACGCTATCCGCACCTGCTATGATGCCTCAATCGCTCGAAACAATAATTTGTTGTGACCGACGAACTTCTCTATAAGCGCACGGCAGGGATCTGATAGGTGCGTTTCCATCGAATCGCCGAGGTAAACATGCCGGAACCACGCGAACATGCAAAAAATCGAGGGTGGATCGAGAGTGTCCTCCGCCGCATCCCTGGTTTTAAGGGATACTTGGAGAAGGAATATCGTCGGGATAGTGACGGATTACAGCGTACTTGGTTGGCCGATCGATTACAGCGATCGAAGCGATCGCTCGATGCCTACAGCCGCACGCTCGTCGATGCCGGTAAACTTGATGCAGTGGTACAAGTCGACCGATTTAAAGGCCGCATGGACAAAGCTATCGGTCGGTTGCGAGGCGTGATGTCCGGTTACAGTGGTTTTTTTGATTTAGTGCAAGTTGACGAATCTCGCTTGGAACGAGTTTACGAGCACGACGTCAAGACCATGGACGCCGTTGACTCACTCGGCGATAACATCGACAAGATGGAACATGCAACCGCCGACATTGCTCCACCGGTGGCGCAATGGAACGATCAGTTGGCAGCCGTTGAACAAGCCATTGATCACCGGCAGGATATCTTGAAGGGGTTGGAATAGCTTTCGTTCACGGTCTCCAAATAGTTCTCACTCACTAAACTGCTTCTGAACCCGAACCCTTGAACTAATTATGTCTCTTCGCTTAGAAGTTATTCAGTTTTTTGATGAATCGAATCGTTCGCTCGTGCAGCGAATTCCGCCGGAGGGTTCGGCTGACATTAAGTATGGCGCGCAGCTTATCGTACAGCAGAATCAAGACGCAGTATTTTTCCGCGATGGTAAAGCGATGGATTGCTTCGGGCCAGGGCGATACACGCTGACGACACAAAACCTGCCAATTATCACGCGGATTCTCACCATCCCGTGGGAGAAATCTCCGTTTCAGGCGCAGGTTTATTACATCGGCAAGCAAACGTTTCTCGACCAAAAATGGGGGACACGCCAGCCAATCCCACTGCGCGACGCGGATTTCGGCGGCATGGTACAACTACGGGCCAACGGCAAGTTTTCGCTTCGAGTCGTCGATTCGCCTTTACTCTTGAACACACTGGTGGGCACTCAGGGAAAATACACGACCGATGAAGTCACCTCGTTTTTGAAAGATGTGATCGTTTCGCGGCTGCGCGATCTGTTGGCCTCGACTGGACTGGGCGTTTTTGATTTGCAGGCCAAAGCCAATGAGATTGAAGCTGGCACAAAAGCAAAAGTGGCTGATGATTTTGCAAAATACGGCTTGGAATTAGTGGACTTTATCATCAACGCGGTCACACCTCCCGACGAAGTTCAAGAAGCGATCAATGCTCGTAGCCGCATCGGGGCACTCGGCGGTTTGCAATCGTTCACGATGTACCAGGCCGCCAATAGCATGGCAGAAATGGCCAAGCATGGCGGCGCAGGCGTTGGAGCCGGCGCTATGGGCATGGGAATGGGCGCAGGCTTCGGCATGATGTTTCCTGGAATGATGCGCGACGCCATGCAAGGCACAATGCCTGGCCCAGTACAACAGGGAGCAGCGCAACAGGGAGCAGCGGCTGCGGCCGCCAGCGCTGCAGCATCGGCTGCGGCGGGCCTAGGCGCTGGGCCAGACTTTGCCGATTTAAAACCTCTTGTTGTCGATCCGAAACAACTCGTGCGAAGCGTCGCTCAATCCGCCGGTTGGCAACTCACCGATACTGGCGAGCAATGGCAAGTCGTCGTGCCTGTGGGACCGCTTCGTAAGCAGAGAGTTACG
>CAZIGP010000375.1:0-5271 GCA_964538425.1 uncultured Pirellulales bacterium
TCGGGGAGACGCGCATCGTGGCCGGCTCGACGGTGTCCCTGATACGCTACTCTTGGGATTTAACCACTGGAACGTCATTGACCGCCCTGAACATGAAGCGGTGGCAGCCGTGCATTGCGAGATTCTAAAACGACTCAATGACGAAGCGATCCAGACGGCGAAGCAATAAAGCTTATGTCTTCCGCTGATCTGCTTTTTGATGCCCCTGGAATTATGACAACGTTCGAATAAATTGGGCGCATCGAACATTTTGATTTGCTCTTGACCTGCCAGCATTTCGATCCTCTTGGTGCGATTGTGAGCCGGTATTGGCAGGGTCGCCAACCAAAAGAGGAATTCGCGGTTGCCATGCAGGGGCTTTCGGCGGTAAGCTAAGGGCCGAATGTTGCACGGATTGGTCCCTTGGGGAGAAGGAGAAACGGAGTGTTTGTCGCTGCCTCGACTGATTGCTTTCCTGGCTTACCGCTCGACGAAGCGCTTAGCCGCCTTGTCGATCTTGAATTCACCCGCGTCGAAATCGGTATTCATGCTGGCGATGCGGGTTTGCAGCCCGCCGAATTAGTCAACGATTTGGAGCGCTGCATTGCGCGCTGCCGCAACACACAACGCTTGACGCCCGTAGCGTTTATGATCGATCCCGAGCCAGGGGATGAATACTACAAACAATTTGCCGCCTGCTGTAAGTTGGCCAAAGCCACGAAAGTGGTCACCATCACTGTGCGCAGCGGCGAATTGGGAACACCGTACAATGCGGAAGTCGAACGACTTCGCGAACTCGTGCGAATTGCCTCGGAAGATGGTGTGGTCGTTGGCTTACTCACCGAAAGTGGCCGCATTTCGCAAGACCCTGAAACAGCCACCGTGCTCTGCCAGCAAGTCAAAGGGTTAGGCATCACGCTCGACCCCAGCCACTTTATTTGCGGCCCACATAAAGGGGGCAACTACAATCAAGTTTTTAAACACACGGTTCATACCCATCTGCGTGATACCAGCAAAGACAAATTGCAAGTTCGCATCGGCCAAGGCGAAATTGAATACAGCCGATTGATTACGCAATTGGAAATCATGGATTACAACCGGGCCCTCTGTGTTCACATCACGCCCGTGGACGATGTTGATCACGTTGGCGAGCTACGCAAAATGCGGCTCTTGCTCGAAAGCCATTTGTAACAGTCGCCTTGGACAAAATAAAATAGCCTCTGCACCGCCCAAGAGACGGCGCAGAGGTATTTTTCTTACGTGGCTGATTTACTGCAGCTTCACTTCTCCATTCTCCACGGGTGTGAGCACTTTGCTTGTCACACGATCGGCAAATGCTTCGGCATCCGTCAGAACAGGATCGGGCTTGTCGAGTGAAAAACCTGCCTTCTCAGCTACCAGCAGGTTAATCAACATGCCAAATAGGCCAGCCGTGTCGGTAGAACTGTTGCTGCCTGCGCTCGCTGAACCGGCGACAAATACTCGTTCTGGCACCAGTGGTTGTGAACTTTTCGACAATTGCTCGGCCACCAGTGACATGGCGTACAGTTTGGGATCGCGGTAAGACGCAATGCGCTTCAGCAGCACGGCGGCTTCCGACAGACCGATTTGAGCGATTTTCTGTGCTTCGCCGCGACCGGCCAGTTCGCGCTGTTGCGAGTCGGCTTCGGCCAACACCACGGTTTGTTCCGCTTGTCGACGTGATCGCGCCAGATCCGCCTCGGCGGTAACGACCGTCTGCTCCGCCTGCTTACGGGCGCGAGCCAACTCCGCCTCACCGTGGCTTTCGGCAATTTGCACTTGCACGCGCGAGTTGGTGAGCTCGGTTTGCATGTTGGCTTGTGCCTGGGCTTCGTTGAGGATTCGCCGTTTTTCGGCCGCAATCTTCTGGCGCTCGTAGGTTTCGACTTGCTCGGTAGAAAGCTGCCGTTCACGCAACTGCTCCAAGAGCGTTTCGATCTTCGGGTCGCCATCCTTCGGATCGGGCTTGCCGATCAGTACATCGACGCACTCGATGTCGAATTCGTGAAACTTATCTTGCAGCGCCTTGCGGGCTTCTGCTTGAATCAAGTCACGATCGTGCAACAGCTCGAGCATCGTTTTTCGATGCGCCACATCGCGGAAAAATGCCGACAACATGGGGTCGAGCGTTTGCGTAATCAACTTCTTCACGTCTCCGAAGCGTTGAATAACGCTCGGGGCACGTTGATAGTCGATATGGACCACTACCGAGAGCGGCAATAGCGGTTCGTAGGCGTCTTTAGTCACTAAGTCGATCGACCGCAAACTTTCGTCGTAGCGGTGCGTTTCACTCTTACCGGTAATCCAGTGCAGCACGAAGTTCGTAGTCGGCACCAAAATGATCGCGCCGGCAAATGTGTTGAACGGATACTTACCCGGTCCGAGCGGACGTTCCCATACGCCACGTTCTCCTTCAGCCACACGTTCGCCGTGACGGAACGCGGTGCCGGAAAGGTCTTGGCCGAGACGGCCGTAATAGCTCACCACGACGCCGACGTAGCCGATCGGCACGACCGTTTTAGGAATGACTTCCACCGTGACAAACCAGCGATTCAGGAAATAGGTACCGTCGGTCAAAGGCAAATACTGGCGGCCGCGCCGACCGCCGGCGCGCAAAAACGCTTCAGGCTCCTGAAAGTTGTTGTGATAGTTTTCGCTGGTCACTTCGGTACCGACCGCCGGTGCGATGATTTCGCCAGGCGCTAAAGACGGACCGTCATGAACGGTCACAATGCCGATGCTATCGACTTCTCGCATCATGTCAGAATCGAGTGGATCGGGCGCCGGCACCGGCGAGCCGATCACCACAGGATCAAAACCATCGACCACTAGTAGTTCTTCGCGCCAACGAGTGACGTTTTCGAATTCTTGGCGATCAAGCAAATGTCGCAGCGCATGCACTCGATTTTCGGTAATTACCACAAACAAAGCACAGTTGATAGCATAGACACCCTCACGCAAGATTGCGCGTTGGCGGCCACGCTGGCCAACCGTGCCACTCGACGTACCGTCGCCGGTGAGAAATTTTCGCGCATCCTGAAAGTTGTTGCACGGCACGATACGGCTTAATGTTTGCCCCGAAGGCAACGATTCGCCATCGCGGGCATACACGTAACCGATTTTGCCTTGCGCAATCGTGACTAGCCGTACCTTGTGAACGCGATATTGCCACCGCCAATAGCCGAAATGCACGCCACCGCGCAGCAATTCGGCACGGTAGCCCGCTTCGCCATTCAAAGCCATGATGCGCCCTTGCGATACCGAGCCGGTCGCAGACCAAAGCTTTTCTACAATCGCTGCCGAATCGTTCGGCACGTAACGCAACGTGAGCCAACAGGCAACCAGTGCGAGAAACACCAGCACCATCATGACCAGAACTAGCATTCCAAATCCTGAGGCCGAAAGGCCGATCACCCAACTAAACAATTCTCCTGCTTTAGCACCAAAGAGCCAACACACGATGGGAACCCTCCTGCCGCGCGCGAGTAAATTTCACCACGGAGACACGGAGAGAATAGTTGAATCTAGAAAACACAGATGAACACGGATGAATCAGATAAACACAGATCACAAATGGTTACGGCATTCGCCGATCTTCCTATCTGTGTTCATCCTTTTCATCTGTGTTTATCTGTGTTCTTTAGACGTCACCAACTGCTCTCTTAGTATCTCCGTGATAAGAATCCACTAGAAGCGCGCAGCCACAAACGGATACACGCCAGAAAAGAGGTGCGCTCGGCGTCGCGCAATTCGACGAGAGTGCCCTTTCAACTTGTGGCCGAGAAACAAATCTCGGCGGCCTACGAGGTTAGCTGACGGGCTAGGGCTTGAAAGTACCCTGGTTCGCCGTGCATTGATCATGCTTGCGAACCTGCGCCCCGTGGAAGTCGACCGAAAAATCGGCGATTTCCTTTGGGTCCCCCGCTGCCGCATCTGGCGACGCAGCATTCGGCTACACGCCCCTCATTATACTCGTTTTACAACACCTTTTGCGGCGAGAATTTCATGCCAAATCGCAAATGCAATGGCGATGAGCAGATGCTGCATCAAAAATTGCTGCGATCTCCCCTTGCAACAGATTCGCCTGATGGAGCCTTTCCGGGCAGACCACAATCGCGCGATTAACTTCCTACACAGATTGCGAAGGTGGCGTAATCGGTCGCGTGATCCCTCGACCTTGCACAACGATGCCGACAATCGCTAGCACCAAGAATAAAATAGACCGCATGTTGGCGTCGATATTCATTCCCGTTAATCCGGAAACAATTGCTGCCGCGCCCGCCAAACTCGAAAGCACGATGATCGCCCAATCCATCACCATCGCAGCCACGATTGCTCCAATGACTCCACCGATGATGCACCAAATCGTATTATCCCCTTGCGCGCCGAAATGGGCTGCGACACTTAGTGCAATGTACCAACCAGCGAAAAATCCACCCAGCGCAAAGGCAATTCGCTGAGCAAAAATTGCGACCATGGCGCCGATGATTCCTGCAGCCAACGCCGCGATGAATTGAACGGCCTCCGACTGTGCAGCAAGGTATTGGTCGGCGAGTGCCATCCCCACCAAAAAACCAACGATACCGACGAAAACCCAGTACAACGTGCGACCAAAAAACAGCAGAATCGCGCCTAGAACAATGTTGACGATTTGCATGGATGTTCTTAATGGGTGGCACACCCTAAATTCGTGAAGGGCGTGGTAAGCATCGAGTACTCCGCTCGTCCTTCGTGAGCGTACCAAATTCCGTTTAGAAAACCAAACCAAACAGCCACTTTACGGCGAGCACCGTTAAAGTAATGCTGCCGACAAGCACAGCAACCAGAACCGCGATCATGCCGAATACAAAAATCGTATCGGTCCGCGATGCTTTCTGGCGCTCTGCCGGCGTGTGCCGCAAATGCCGCCGTAGCAGCGCAACGTTGCGCTGGTTGGCTTTCCAATATACGTCAAAAACATCCCCTGCGAAGGGAATCGCGCCCACAATCCAGTCGATGGCAGTATTCAATCCCATGCGGGCCATCGTCATTCGCGGCACCCCATAGCGGTGTGAAGCATGCAAAATGTAGAGCGAAATGATCGATGAAAGCGTATCGCCAAAGCCAGGCAGCAGCCCGAGAATTGCATCGAGCCCGAAGCGAATTTTCGTACCTGGAATGTGAAACACACTATCCAGCCAGTCGGCAAGCAATTGAAGCTCGACATCGACTTCATCGGCATTAGGGTTCGAGCGATCTGGTCGTTGCCACGGTTTCTGAACCCGCGCAAAA